>JBAVTL010000226.1:0-5511 GCA_049696175.1 Anaeromyxobacteraceae bacterium | reverse complement strand
GCCTCCGAGACCGCCGAACCCGCCGCCGCCGCCCCACGGGCCTCCCCACCCGCCGAAGTGGCTCCCGCGGCGCAGCCCCAGGCCGCCGAAGAGGGTCCGCAGCACGATGGAGAGGATCACGAAGATGACGAGCGCCAGCCCCGAGAACCGCTGGGCCGGCCGCCCGCGGGCGGCGTGGCGGGCGACGTCCTTCGGGAGCGCGCCGAGCGCCGAGAGGACCTCGACGCCGGCGTCGTAGAGCCCGTCGCCGAAGCGCCCCTCGCGGAAGGCGGGGACGATGGTGCTCCGGATGATCCGGGACGACTGGGCGTCGGTGAGCCCGCCCTCGATCCCCTGCCCGACCTCGATCCGGACCTGCCGGTCACCGCTGGCCACCGTGACGAGGACGCCGTTGCCGGCCTCCCGGGTGCCGAGCTTCCAGGCCTCGGCCACGCGCATCGAGAAGTCCTCGATCGCCTCGCCGTCGAGCGTCTTCACGATCAGGTACTGGAGCTGCACGCCGCGACCGCCCTCCTGCGCCAGCGCGGCGCGGGAGAGCGCCTCGATCCGGCGCCGCGCGCCGCCGTCCAGCAGGCCGGCCTCGTCGACGACGGGGCCGGTGAGGGCCGGGACCGGTAGGGAAGCGTGGACGAGCGTGGGAGCGAGCAGGAGAGTGAGCGCCAGGATCGCTCGCCCCCTCACCCTGCCCTCTCCCCCGGTGGGGGAGAGGGTTTGGATGGAAATCACTTGAAGTCGACCTTGGGCGCCTTCGCGGCGTCGGGCGTCGTCGCCTGGAACTGGGGCTTCGGCTGCTTGTGGTACATCATCGAGTTGGTCCAGCTGGTCGGTGGGACGGTCACGAGGTCGTTGAAGCCGTTGACCGCCTCGATGAAGCGCCGGCGGGCCGTGGTGATCCGGTTCTCGGTCCCTTCCAGCTGCGCCTGCAGATCGCGGAAGTTCTCGTTGGCCTTGAGCTGCGGGTAGCTCTCCGCGACGGCGAGCAGCCGGCCGAGGGCGCTGTGGAGCTCCCCTTGCGCCGCCTCGAACTTCTTGAGGTTCTCCGGCGTCAGGTCGTTGGCCGACAGCTGGATCGAGGTTGCGCGGGCGCGGGCGGCGACGACCGCCTCCAGCGTCTCGCGCTCGTGCGCGGCCGATCCCTTCACCGTCGCGACCAGGTTGGGGACGAGATCCGCGCGCCGCTGGTACTGGTTCTCCACCTCCGCCCAGGCGGCGGTGACGGCGTTCTCCGCGCGCGGGATCGACTGCACGCCGCAGCCGGCCAGGGCGGCGGTCGCGGCGACTGCGAGGACACGGGCTCGAGTGCTCATCTTGGATCTCCTCAGCTTTCGATGTGGACCGGGTTCACGCGCCAGATCTCCTCGGCGTACTCCCGGATGGTCCGGTCGGACGAGAAGCGGCCCGACCGCGCGACGTTCAGGATGGCCATGCGCGTCCAGCGCTCCGGATCCTGGTAGGTGAGCGCCAGCTCGCTCTGCGCAGCGCAGTACGCGGCGTAGTCCGCGAGGACCAGGTAGCGGTCCGAGGAGAGGAGCGAGTCGACGATCGGACGGAACAGCTGCCGGTCCTCCGGCGAGAAGACGCCCGAGGCGATCGCGTCGATCACCCCCCTGAGCGTCCGGTCACCCTCGTACCGCTCGCGGGGGGAGTAGCCGCGCGCCCGGAGGGCCGCCACCTCCTCGACCGTCAGCCCGAAGAGGAAGAAGTTCTCGGCGCCCACCGCCTCCCGGATCTCGACGTTGGCGCCGTCGAGCGTCCCGAGGGTGAGCGCGCCGTTGAGCGCGAACTTCATGTTCCCGGTCCCGGAGGCCTCGGTCCCGGCGGTCGAGATCTGCTCGGAGACGTCGGCGGCCGGGAAGACCCGCTCGGCGAGCGACACGCGGTAGTTGCGGAGGAACACGACCGACATGTGGCCGCGGACGTCCACGTCGCCGTTGACCACGTCGGCCACCGAGTTGACGAACTTGATGATCAGCTTGGCCATCGCGTAGCCGGGCGCAGCCTTCCCGCCGAAGAGATAGGTGCGGGGGAAAGGCCGGTAGCCGGGATCCGCCTTCATCCGCAGGTACTCGCCGGCGATCCTGAGCGCGTTGAGGAGCTGCCGCTTGTACTCGTGGATCCGCTTCACCTGCACGTCGAAGATCGAGTCGACGTCGACCGTGAGGCCGTTGTCGCTCCGGATGATCGCCGCCAGCCGCTCCTTGTTCTCCCGCTTGATCCCGCGGAAGAGCCGCCGGAAGCCCGCGTCGGCCGCCAGCGGCTCCAGCTGGTGCAGCGCCTCGGCGTCGGTGATCCAGCCCGGGCCGATCGCGTCGGAGATCGTCCCCGCGAGGGAGGAGTTGGCGGCGAGGAGCCAGCGCCGCGGCGTCACGCCGTTGGTCTTGTTGTTGAACCGCTCGGGCCAGAGCGCGTTGAAGTCGCGGAACAGCTCGCGCTTGAGCAGGTCGGTGTGGAGCGCGGCGACGCCGTTCACCGAGCGGGACGCGATGACCGCGAGGTTGGCCATCCGGACCTGCTGGACCGGCCCCTCCTCGATCACGCTCATGCGGGCGACCGCCGCCTCGTCCACCCTCTTCCCGGCGCGGACCTCCTCGAGGAACCGGCGGTTCACCTCCAGGACGATCTCCAGGTGGCGCGGCAGGACGCGGCCGAAGAGATCGACCGACCACCGCTCGAGCGCCTCCGGCATGAGCGTGTGGTTGGTGTAGCCGAAGGTGGCGCGGCAGATGCGCCAGGCCACGTCCCACTCGAGCTCGTGCGCGTCCACGAGGATGCGCATCAGCTCCGCCACCGCCACCGCCGGGTGGGTGTCGTTGAGCTGGATCGCGACCTTGTCGGCGAAGTCGTCGAACCCGTCGTGCATCTTGAGGTGGCGGTTGACGATGTCGTGGATGGAGCAGGCGACGAAGAGGTACTGCTGCTGCAGCCGCAGCTCCTTCCCCATCACCGTCAGGTCGTTCGGGTAGAGGACCTTGGAGATGTTCTCGGTGAGGTTCTTCTCCTCCACCGCCCGCATGTAGTCGCCGGCGTTGAAGTCGGCGAGGTCCAGCTCCTCGGAGGCGCGCGCCCGCCAGAGCCGCAGCGTGTTGACCGTCCCGTTCCGATAGCCGGCGATCGGGATGTCGTAGGGCATCCCGAGGACGCGCCGTGCGTCCACCCAGCGGACGCGCAGGTTCCCGCGCGCGTCGGTGTAGCGCTCGGTCCGGCCGTAGAGCTGCACCGGCACCACGTACTCCGGCCGCGCGATCTCCCAGGGGTTGCCGAAGCGGAGCCACTCCTCCGGCCGCTCGACCTGGTAGCCCTGCCGGATCTCCTGGTCGAAGATGCCGAACTCGTACCGGATGCCGTAGCCGTAGGCCGGCAGCGCCAGCGTCGCCATCGAGTCGAGGAAGCAGGCCGCGAGCCTCCCCAGGCCACCGTTCCCGAGCCCCGCGTCGGGCTCCTGCTCGAGGAGATCGGAGAGCTCGAGCCCGAGATCGGCGAGGGCCGATCGCATGTTGTCGTGGAGCCCCAGGTTGATGAGGTTGTTCTCGAGCGCCCGGCCCATCAGGAACTCGAGCGAGAGGTAGTAGACCCGCTTGGCGTCCGCCTTGTAGTAGGCCTGCTGCGTCTGGATCCAGCGGTGCATCATCCGGTCGCGGACCGCGTACGCGACCGCGAAGAAGCGATCCAGGGCGGTGGCGCTGTGCTCGTCCTTCGCCTGGGAGTAGTGGAGGTGGTCTGCGAACGCCCGGCGGAGCGAGTCGGTGTCGCTCGCCGAGCGCGTGCTGGGCACGTCGCGGGCGCGCTCCAGTGCCCTGGCCTCGGCGACGCGCGGTGCAGCAGCCTTCTTCGGGGGTACCATGTGAGGTGGCTCCATGCCCGGCGGCGGGCGACCGGAGCATCTTATCTCCCATCGGCCGGCGCGGCGCGCCGCACGCCCATCCGGAGCGGACCCCACATGTCGAAGAGCCCATCCACCCCGGCCATCCGCCTCCTGCGCGCGCAGGGCGTCGCCTTCACCGAGCATCCCTACCGCTACGAGGAGAAGGGCGGGACGGCCACCTCGTCACGCGAGCTCGGCGTGGACGAGCACGCCGTCGTGAAGACCCTCGTCTTCGAGGACGACGCCGGGGCGCCGCTCGTCGTCCTGATGCACGGCGACCGGGAGGTCTCGACCAAGGCGCTCGCCCGGCAGCTCCAGCGCAGGAGCATCCAGATCTGCAGGCCGGAGGTGGCCAACCGCCACTCGGGCTACCAGGTGGGCGGGACGAGCCCCTTCGGCACCCGGAAGGCCATGCCGGTCTTCGTCGAGCGCACGATCCTCGACCTGCCGAAGATCTACGTGAACGGCGGCTCGCGCGGCTTCCTCGTCGGGATCGCACCGGGCGAGCTCGTCAGGGTCCTCGGGGCGGTGCCGGTGGACGTCGGGATCGAGTAGCTGGCGCGAGCCCAGCCGTTCACGCCTCGCGCGCCACGGCGGGCAGCGAGACGGTGAAGGTCGAGCCTTCGCCGACGACGCTCTCCAGCCGGATCTCCCCGCCCAGGTCCTTCACGATCCGCTGGCTCACCGAGAGCCCGAGGCCGGTGCCGTCGCGCCCCTTCTTCGTGGTGAAGAAGGGCTGGAAGATCCTCTCGCGCAGCTCCGGCGGGATGCCGGTGCCGGTGTCCCGCACCGTGAGCAGCACCTGCCCGTCGGCGGCCGACGCGGTGACGGCGGCGAGCCGCTGCTCGCGCCCCTCCATCGCGTCGGCGGCGTTCAGCAGGAGGTTGACGAGCACCTGCTGCAGCTCCCCGGCGTGGGCGAGCACCGTCGGCAGCCCCTCGGCCAGCTCGCTCGTCACGGTCACGCCTCGCATACGGAGGGGATGGCGGAGGAGCCGCAGCGTCTCCTCGACCAGCTCGCCGGGCGCCACCGGCTCGGGCGCCGTCGGCTCCCGCCGCGTGAACTCGAGCAGGCTCTGGAGCACCTCCCCCGCGCGCCAGCCCTGCGCCTCGACGAGCCCGAAGAGCTCGTGCGCCTCCGCGAGGTCTCGCGTCTCCTTGCCGAGCTGGGCGTAGCCCACGACGGCGGTCACCGGGTTCTTGACCTCGTGGGCGATGCTGGCCGCCAGCTCTCCCACGGCCGAGAGCTTGTCGGCGCGTGAGATCTGCGTGTGCGCGTCCGAGAGCCGCGCCTCCCGGTCGGCCAGCTCGGCGCTCATCCGGTTGAAGGCCGTGGCCAGCTCCGCGGTCTCGCCGCGCCCCTCCACGGCCACCTGCGTCCCCAGCTCGCCCGCGCCGACCTGATGGGCGGCCTGCTGGAGGTGACGGAGCGGCGCCGTGATGCGCCGGCCGAGGAAGTAGCTGGCGAGGATGCCGACGAAGAGGATCGCGAGCCCGAGCAGGACGGTCCTGCGGCCCAGCTCGCGGGTGGCCCGGAGCGCCTCCGCGCGGGGGACCTCGGCGATGACCGCGAGCCGCCCCAGCCCGACCCGGGCGAAGGCGCCGATGACCGGCCCGTCGGGCCCCTCGAAGTCGCGGACCGCGCGGGCC
>JBAVTL010000225.1:0-1644 GCA_049696175.1 Anaeromyxobacteraceae bacterium | reverse complement strand
GGACCTGCGTCCTGGTCGTCGAGACGAAGACGAAGGAGGAGACGCTGACGCTGGGTGTGATCGCCGACGCGGTGAGCGAGGTGACGGACCTGTCGGCGGACGACATCGAGCCGCCGCCGGCGTTCGGGACGGGGGTGAAGCTGGACCACATCACGGGGATGGGGAAGGTCGGGAAGGGGTTCGTGATCCTCCTGGACATCGACAGGGTGCTCTCGGCGTCCGAGGCCGACCTCGCCGCCGCCGCGGCGGCTGCTGCCGCAGCGGTCGCCGAGGGGCTCCCGGAGGCCAAGCCGGCGTCACTGCCTCAGGGGACCGTCGAGTAGCCGGAGCGCAGCCTTCACCGTAGGACGCGAGAGGGGCAGGCCACCGCGGCCTGCCCCTCTCGCGTCTGGGTTGATTCGGCGAATTGCTCAGCGCCGAGCGGCTCACTTCGCCTCTCCCTGTCGCCTGGAAACCCGGGTATCTCGTGACCCCGGGTGGCGTCCACGCGTGTGGCATCGTGTCGCACGGCCAGGTGTCACCAGAACAGGTGACTGTACTCAGGGCTCTTTTGTGGCGGCGACCGTAACTCGGCGCGAAGTTGCGGCGGGCCCAACGTTGCAGGACCCCCTCTTACCGCCATCGGCGGGGCAGGGCCGGCGGTCTCGGCTCGCGGACCCTCGAGGAATGAGAGCGATGAAGAACCTACCTATCGGACTTCGCCTGGCGCTCGGCTTCGCCGTGATGCTGGTGATCACCCTGGCGGTGGCAGCGACTGGCTACTGGGGAGTCGAGAGCGTCGCCAACAAGACCGACGAGATCCTGGCGGGTCCCGTCGCGGACGCGCAGACCGCCGCTGAGATGGCGAAGCATACCCTTGGGCTGCGCCGGTTCGAGAAGGACTACCTGCTCGCGATCGGCGCGAGCGAGGCGGACGGCGCGAAGGCGCTCCGCAACTGGGAGGGGGAGCGCGAAGAGCTGAAGAAGCTGATGGACGAGCTACGGCCGAAGCTGTCGGACACCCCCGAGGACGTCGCCGCCCTCGAGACGATGACCCGCAGCATCCCAGCCTACGAGGCCGCCTTCGCGGCGCTGCAGGGGAAGGTCAGGACCGGCGAGATCACGACCCCTCACCAGGGGAACGAGGCGCTCGTGGCGGTCAAGGACTCCATCCGCGACGTCGTGGAGAAGTCGGATGCCATCGCGGCCCGCCACGTCGGGGAGCTGGCCGAGCAGGACCAGATCATCGAGGGGACGCGCGGGTCGGTCCGGAACACGATGGTGCTCATCCTGATCGCCGGCGTGATCTTCGGCGTCCTCGTGAGCCTCTACATCACGCAGTCGATCACGAGCCCCATCGGGCTGGTGGTGAGCGTGGTGGAGAGGATGGCGGCTGGCGACCTGCGCGAGGCCCCCACGGTGGACCGGACGGACGAGACGGGCCGGCTGCTCGTCGCGGTGAAGGCGATGGTCGAGAAGGTGGGGGAGGTGATCGGGGAGGTGCGCGGCGGCGCGGAGGCGCTGACGGCGGCGTCGCAGCAGGTGTCGTCGACGTCGCAGAGCCTGTCGCAGGGGACGGGAGAGCAGGCTGCGAGCGTGGAGGAGACGACGTCGAGCCTGGAGGAGATGAGCGCGTCGATCACGCAGAACGCGGAGAACTCGCGG
>JBAVTL010000224.1:0-1983 GCA_049696175.1 Anaeromyxobacteraceae bacterium | reverse complement strand
CGGCATCGAGCTGCGACTATCGCACGGCGGCGGCGCCGAAGGCCGGCGGGCGCCCGCTGGAGGGCAGGGGGGAGACCCACGTCCCACGCCGGACCCGCAGCCGCTTGCCCCGCCACACCACGTCGTCCCGGAGCAGGCCGTGGAGCCAGGCCGCGCCGAAGATCACGTCCTTCACGGGGACGAGCAGCAGGTCCGCCGGGAAGAAGCCCGCGCCGCGCAGCAGCCTGCCGCTCGCGCCGTCGATCGCCGTCTTGACGGCGCAGAGCGCCAGGAAGGCGAGCAGGGCCGCGGGCGAGGGGCGCGCGGCGAGCCCCAGGAGGCCGAGCAGGATCGGGTTGAGCATGAGCTGGGAGAGGTAGATCGGCAGCCCGACCGCCTTCCGCTGCATCACGCTCCAGCGCGCGTAGCGCCCGTAGAAGTCTGCGACGCGCCGCTGCTCGTTGACGTTGACGACCGGTGTCCGCGCGAGGACCACCCGCTTCCCGAGCCGGCCCGTGATCCAGCGGCCGATCACGTAGTCCTCCGCGAGCACGTCCTTCACCGCCTCGAAGCCGCCGAGGGCGGCCACGTCCCCGCGCCGCAGGGCCATCGACTTCCCGACGACGATGTCCTGGCCGGCGATCAGCTTCGAGGCGACCATCCCCGGCGCGACGGCGCCCGCGAGGTGCAGGTTGTCGAAGAGCGAGCCGAGCCGGCGCTCGCCGACGCGATGCCCGGGCGCTCCCCCTCCGCTTCGCGCGCCGGCCGCCGGGGGGCGCAGTGGAGCCGGAGGGCGAGGTGTTGCGCGAGGTGGACGACGAGCCCCACGGCGGCGGGGACGAGGAGCGCGATTCCGGTCAGGAGCGGCATGCGACCTCCGGCGGCGGTGACGGCGTCGTGCCGTCGCCGAGCCTCAAGATGACGCACGCCCGTGGCCGGGCCGTGGAGGGCGCGTTACGGAGCTGCAACTCCTCGCGGGGCTGCGGGCGACACGCAGGGTTCACCCAGCCGACACGGGGTGCGCATGACCGCGGGTGCAGGATGCGCCGGAAGAGACACGATCACGAAAGGGACACCCGTGCTGAACGAACAGTTGCTGTCCGCTCGGTGGCTGGACGCGCCGGTCACCCGCCTCTTCGAGGGGGCGTCGAGAGTGCTGCTGTCGCTGCTGATCGTCGCCATCCTCTTCGCGATCCTCGCGGGGATCGGCTACACGATCTACGACCTGCGGCTCGTCTTCGGCGGTGACGCGCACGCGGTCTTCCGCGCGGTCCTCGTGGACGTGCTCACGGTCCTCGCGATGGTGGAGGTCCTCCGGACCGCGCTCGCCTACTTCACGGAGGGGCGCGTGAAGGTCACCTACATCATCGACACGGTCATCGTGACGGTCCTCACCGAGATCATGGCCATCTGGTACCGGGACGTGTCCTGGCAGAAGCTGGCGATGGTCCTCGCGGTCGTCATCTCGCTGGCGCTGGTCCGGATCGTCGCCGTCCGGTTCTCCCCCCGCCGGGCGCGCGAAGAGCTGTGACCCGGACGGAGGTCACCTCGCCCCCGTCGCGACGCTCGCCTGGGGCTCGCTGGCCCGGACCGCTCAGCTCCGCGGCTTCAGGGCCGCAGCCGGCGGCGGCTCCTGGTGCCGCCGCTCGACGTGGAAGGAGCCGACCATCGCCGCGAGGTCCTCGGCCTGGGCGGAGAGCTCGGCGGCCGCGGAGCTCGACTCCTCGGCGCTGGCCGCGTTCTGCTGCGTGACGCGATCGACCGCTTCCACGTTGCGCCGGACGCCGGCGATCGCCTCCGCCTGGGCACGGGCCGCCTCGTCGATCCGTCCCGCGAGCGAGGTCGCCTGGGCGACGGTCGCGGCGATCTCGGCGAGGGTCGTCGCCACCTGGCGGCTGGTGGTCTCACCCTCCGCGACCTGCCGGACCGACTCGCGGATCAGCCCCTCGGTGCGGGCCGCCGCCCCCTTCGCGCGGAGCGCGAGCGAGCGGACCTCCTCGGCGA
>JBAVTL010000223.1:0-4530 GCA_049696175.1 Anaeromyxobacteraceae bacterium | reverse complement strand
GGGCGGGCTCCTGCTCCTCTCCCCACCCATCTCGCTCGCGACCCGCGACACCCGGATGCTCAAGGTCGGCGAGGGGCAGGAGCTGCCGGCCGGAGAGCTCCCCGGCCTCCCGGCGCTCCGGATCGGGGAGCTCACGCTCTCGCCGACCGGCCCCATCCCGCTCTCGAAGACCGTCGAGGTGCCGCTCCTGACCGCCGACGGCGACGAGGTGCGGGTCGGGCTCTTCCCGCCGGCGCGGCTCGGCGGCTGGCGCCTCGCCGTCTTCGAGTTCGGCTACGCGCCCGCCGTCGAGTGGTTCGGGCCGGACGGACGCTCGCTCGCCGAGGGCTACATGATGCTCGGCACCTTCCCGCAGACCGAGGAGGACGCGCGGCTCGTCGAGTGGCTCCCCAAGCCCAACGTGATGATGGGGGTGGGGACCTTCCCCCCCAAGGTCGAGGATCTGCTGACGCCGCCCGGCTCCCGGTGGCACCTGCACCTGAGGCTCCAGGAGGCGACGCTCGCCGGCAGCCGCCGCACCCTCGCTGATCCCGAGTCCTACAAGTACGTCATGGACGGGAGGCCCACCGACCCGACCCTCTTCGTCGAGGTGTTCGAGGGGACGGAGCGGCGGTTCGCGGGGACGATCGCGGCGGGGAGCGGCGCCGAGTTCCCTGGCGGCCGGGTGCACGTCGCCCGGGAGCTCCTGCTCTGGGCGGAGCTCCAGGCGGTGCGCGATCCCTTCGTGGAGCTCTTCCTCGCGGGAGGGCTGCTGCTCGCGTGCGGCGCCCTCGGCGGGCTCGGGGTCTTCCTGCTCGGGAGGCTGCGGCGCCGCTGAGCGGCGCGCCCCGGCTCAGGCCGTCGCCGAGTCGGAGGTGTCGAAGGGCTCCGCCGTCTGGCCGAGCCCGAGGTAGTTGAGCAGCCGCAGCTGGTGCTGCCGGAGGCCGCAGACCGACACGTTCTGCCGCCGCTTCGCGAGCGCCTGCGCGAGGACCGCCACCGCGAAGTCGTGGAACTCGCGAACGTGGGTCAGGTCGATCCGGATGATCCTCTCCAACGGCGCCTTGTCGAGCGCCCGCACGACCACCTGGGCCGCGGACACGTCGAAGACGCCTTCCATCCGAATCTCGACCGACTCGGTCTCATTCGCACTTTGCACGGAACACCTCCCGCGAGGGGACAGGCTGGGGCGAAAGGGAATGTAAGAACCGTGCCTAGGATGCGGAAGTCACCAGATCGAGGCAACACGCCGAACCGCTCGCGATCGCTCCGAAAAATTCACCATGCGCCACAGTGCCACACCTGTTTGGGATGGCACCTGCTTCACCCGGGGTGGCAGCAGCCCAGTCGGGTGCAGCCGACCATCGACGGATCGCGCGCCTGCGCCGCACCGCGGCGCGGCGCGGATCAGACAGCGGATCAGATCGCTGGCGGCGCGTCCCAGAGCGCGCGCACCAGCTTGGGACGCACGCCCGTGGCGGTGAGGAGCGCGTCGAGCCGCTCCCGCGCCTCGCGCGACGAGGCGCGGACCTTCTTCGCCAGGATCAGCTCGTTCTTGAGCGAGTGCTCCCAGCCGGTCAGCTCCGTGACGGTGACGCGGTAGCCCTCCGCCTCCAGGACGAGGGCGCGGATCACGTTGGTGAGGTGCGATCCGAACTCGCGCCGGTGCCAGGCGTGCTCGTAGAGCGGCGCGACGACCGGCGACGCGCCCTTCCCCTCGCCGAGCTGGCGCGCAACCTCGGCCTGGCAGCACGGGACGACCGCGACGTGGTCGGCGTTCCGCCGGATGGCCAGGAACAGCGCGTCGTCGGTGGCGGTGTCGCACGCGTGGAGCGCGGTGACGAGGTGGAGCCGCTCGGGGAGCCCGGCCGCCTCGATGGCGGCGCCGACGAAGCGCATCCGGCCGTAGCCCAGCTTCTGCGCGATCTCGGTCGCCTTCGCGACCAGCTCCGGCCGCGTCTCCACCGCGTGGAGCGTCCCCTTGCCTGCGTCCTTCAGGAAGAGCTCGTACAGGACGAAGCCGAGGTAGCTCTTCCCGGCGCCGAGGTCGGCGATCGCGGGGTCGCCGAAGCGGGCGAGGACGTCGTCCACCGCGGGCGCGAGGAGCTGCGCGAGGTGGTTCACCTGCTTCAGCTTCCGCAGGCTGTCGGCGTTGAGGTTGCCGTCGCGCGTCAGGATGTGGAGCGCCTTGAGCAGCGCCACGGACTCGCCCGGCAGCAGCTCCCGCCGGACCGCCTTCTCGCCCTTCACCTGCGTGCGCATGGGATGCCCCCTACCTATGCGCCGACGCGAGGTCGGGGTGCTTCTGGACGAAGTCCTCGAAGGTGCCCGGGAAGTCGAGGATCGCGTCGTCCGCGTGCATCGCCCAGATCCGCGACCCCACCTCCGAGATCAGCTGCTGGTCGTGGGTGACGACGATCAGCGTGCCCTCGTAGCGGGCCAGCCCCTCGCCGAGCGCGGCGATCGACTGGAGGTCCAGGTGGTTGGTGGGCTCGTCGAGGATGAGGACGTTGTCCTTGAAGAGCATCAGCTTCGCCATGAGGAGCCGGACCGTCTCGCCGCCGGAGAGGGTGGCGGTCGGCTTCATCCGCTCCTCGCCGGAGAAGAGCATCCGGCCGAGGAGGCCGGAGATCTCCTCGTTGGAGAGCTTGTCCTCGAGCTCGCGCAGCCAGCCGAAGGCGGTGGTGCCGCCGCGGATGACGCCGGCGTGATCCTGGGGCAGGTACCCGACCTGCGCCTGGTGCCCCCACTTCACGTGGCCCTGGTCGGGCTGGAGCTCGCCGGCGAGCATCTTCACGAGCGTGGACTTGCCGACGCCGTTCTTACCGATGACGCAGATCTTCTCGCCGCGCGTGACGAGCGCGCTGAAGGGCTTCACGACCTCGTGGCCGCCGAAGGCCTTCGAGATCCCCTCGACGGTGAGGGTCTGCTTGCCGGACGGCGCCTTCTGCTCGAACTTGATGAACGGGGCCGCGATGTTGGAGCGCTTCAGGTCGTCGAGCTTCAGCTTCTGGATCTGCCGGATGCGGCTCTGGACCTGCGAGGCGCGCGTGCCGGCGTGGAAGCGGGCCACGAACTCCTGGAGCTGGGCCACCTTCTTCGACTTCTCGTCGTTCTCCGACTCGACGCGCGCCCGGACCGACCCCTTCTGCCGGACCATGTCGTCGTAGGTGCCGGGGTAGAGGATGATCGACTCGTAGTCGATGTCGGCGATGTGCGTGCAGATCGCGTTCAGGAAGTGGCGATCGTGCGAGATGGTGACGAGCACCCCCTCGTACGCGGCGAGGAACCGCTCGAGCCAGCGGATCGACTCGAGGTCGAGGTTGTTGGTGGGCTCGTCGAGCAGCAGCCCCTGGGGCTTCCCGAAGAGGGACTGGGCGAGCAGGACGCGGAGCTTGTAGCCGCCGGCGAGCGCGCGCATCGGCTGGTCGTGCCAGGGCTGCTCGATCCCGAGCCCCTGCAGCAGCTCGGCCGCGTCCGCCTCCGCGCTGTAGCCGTCCTCCTCGCCGATGACGTTCTCGAGCTCGGCGAGCCGGTGACCGTCCTGCTCGCTGATCGTCTCCTTCGCGAGGAGCCCCTCCTTCTCGCTCATCGCGGCCCAGAGCGGCCCGTTCCCCATGAGCACCACGTCGACGACGCGGTTGTCCTCGTAGCGGAAGTGATCCTGCTTGAGGACGCCGAGCTTCTTCGGGCGGAAGATCTGGCCGGTGTCCGACTCCTCGTCGCCGGAGAGGATCTTCATGAAGGTGGACTTGCCGGCGCCGTTGGGCCCGGTGAGGCCGTAGCGGTTGCCGGGGGCGAACGAGACGTTCACGTCCTCGAAGAGCTTCTTTGGGCCGAAGGCCTTGGTGACGTCCTGGACGGTGATCATGACGCGGCGGGTGATAGCGCAATGCGGCAGGATTTGCGAGCCGGTGGAGGCCCGCGCCAAGGTAACCTCCCGCCATGAGCACGGCGCGCACCTCCCTCCTCTCCGGCGCGGCCGGACGCACGCTCCTGCTGCTCGCGGGGGTGAACCTCCTCAACTACCTCGACCGGTACCTGGTCTCGGCGCTCGTCGAGAGCCTCCGCGCGGAGTTCGCGCTCTCCGACTTCCGGCTCGGCGTGCTGATGACCAGCTTCATGGTCGTCTACACGCTCGCCTCCCCCGTCTTCGGCGCCCTCGGCGACCGCGGCCGGCGGCCGGTGCTGCTCGCGGTCGGCGTGGCCATCTGGAGCTGCGCCACCGTCCTCTCGGGGCTCGCGACCGGCTTCGTCACGCTCCTCATGGCGCGCGCCGCGGTCGGGATCGGCGAGGCGGCCTACGCCACGATCTCCCCGTCGCTCATCGCGGATCACTTCGAGCGGGCCCGGCGCGGGCGCGCCTTCGCGCTCTTCTTCGCCGCCATCCCGGTCGGCTCGGCGCTCGGGTACGTCGCCGGCGGGCTCCTCGACCGCTCCTTCGGCTGGCGCGCGGCCTTCCTCGCCGCCGGCCTCCCCGGCCTCCTCCTCGCCCTCCTGGTCATGCGCCAGCCCGACCCGCCGCGCGGACAGCACGACGGCGCGCCGGCC
>JBAVTL010000222.1:0-5177 GCA_049696175.1 Anaeromyxobacteraceae bacterium | reverse complement strand
GCGCTGCGGGGCGCCATCTCGCGCGCCGCCGGCTTCCCCGCGCTGCTCGCGATCCACGACGACGACCGGAGCCTGGCGTTCGCCCGGCGCGGGGACGTGGCGACGGTCTCGCAGCAGGGGCCGGCCACGCCGGACCACGTCATCCGCACGAAGCGGGTGCCGCTCCTCGGTCGCGACGTCGAGGGGTACGCCGCGGCCTACCGGCGGTACTTCGAGGAGCACGCGGCGAAGGCGCGCGAGCCCAAGACGATGCTCGATCCGGCGCCGCGCGTCGTCCTCGATCCGGAGCTCGGGGTCGGCGCCGTCGGCCGCTCCGCGAAGGACGCGGCGATCGTCTTCGACGTCTACGGCCACACGATGGAGATCGTCGAGCGCGCGACGCTGCTCGGCGGCTGGCAGGCGCTGCCGTCGAAGGAGCTCTTCGACGTCGAGTACTGGGACCTGGAGCAGGCGAAGCTCCGCGCGGCCGGCAGGCCGCTGGCGCTCGCCGGGGAGGTCGCGCTCGTGACGGGCGCCGCCTCGGGGATCGGGAAGGCGATCGTCGAGTCACTCCTCTCGCGCGGCGCCGCCGTGGTGGGGCTCGACCTGAACCCCGCGGTCGAGACGCTGCACGCCCGCCCGGACTTCCTGGGCGTCGCCTGCGACGTGACGAGCGCGGACGGGCTGTCACGCGCCCTGGACGCGGCCGTCCGGGCCTTCGGCGGGCTCGACATGCTCGTGCTGAACGCGGGGATCTTCCCGGGCAGCCGCCGCATCGAGGCGCTCGGCGACGAGGAGTGGCGCCGGGTGCTCCGCGTGAACCTGGACGCCAACCTCGCGCTCCTGCGCGAGACGCAGCCGCTGCTCGCGCTCGCGCCGCGCGGCGGGCGGGTCGTCGTGGTGGGCTCGAAGAACGTGGCGGCCCCCGGCCCGGGCGCGGCGGCCTACTCGGCGTCGAAGGCGGCCCTGACGCAGCTCGCCCGCGTCGCCGCGCTGGAGTGGGGTGCGAGCGGCATCCGCGTGAACACGCTCCACCCGGACGCGGTCTTCGACACCGGGATCTGGACCCCCGAGGTGCTCGCCGCGCGCGCGAAGAGCTACGGGATGACGGTCGAGCAGTACAAGACGAAGAACGTGCTCCGGACCGAGGTCCGCTCGGTGGACGTGGCCGAGCTGGCCGCCGAGCTATGCGGGCCGCTCTTCGCGAAGACGACGGGCGCCCAGATCCCCGTGGACGGCGGGAACGACCGGGTGATCTGAACGCAAAACGGCCCGCGGGATCTCTCCCGCGGGCCGTCGTGTCCGAGGCTGCCCCCTCACCCTGACCCTCTCCCCCGGTGGGGGAGAGGGGAGGTGGGGAACACTGGGACTACATCATCCCGCCCATGCCGCCCATTCCGCCCATGCCGCCGCCCATCCCGCCACCCATGCCGGCGCCGGAGTCCTTCTCGTCCTTCGGCATGTCGGCGATCATCGCCATGGTGGTGAGCATCAGCGAGGCGACCGACGCGGCGTTCTGGAGCGCCGAGCGGGTGACCTTGGCAGGGTCGATGACGCCAGCCTTGACGAGGTCCTCGTACTCACCGGTCGCGGCGTTGAAGCCGAAGGTGACCTCCTTCGACTCCTTCACCTTGTTGACGATGATCGAGCCCTCGTAGCCGCCGTTGGCGACGATCTGGCGCATCGGCTCCTCGATTGCGCGGCGGACGGTGTCGAGGCCGAACTTCTCGCCCTCGGTCACCTTCACGCCCTGGAGCGCGGAGAGGCAGCGGAGGTAGGTGACGCCGCCACCGGCGACGACGCCCTCCTCGACCGCGGCGCGGGTGGCGTGGAGCGCGTCCTCGACCCGGGCCTTCTTCTCCTTCATCTCGGTCTCGGTGGCCGCCCCGACGTTGATGACGGCGACGCCGCCGACCAGCTTCGCGAGCCGCTCCTGGAGCTTCTCGCGGTCGTAGTCGGAGGTGGTGTCCTCGACCTGCTTCCGGATCGTCTTCACCCGGGCCTCGATCTCCTCCTTCTTGCCGGCGCCGTCGACGATCGTGGTGTTCTCCTTGTCGATCGTGATCCGCTTCGCGCGGCCGAGGTCCTTCAGCGTCACCTGCTCGAGCTTGAGCCCGAGCTCCTCGGCGATCAGCTTGCCGCCGGTGAGGGTCGCGATGTCCTCGAGCATGGACTTGCGGCGGTCGCCGAAGCCCGGCGCCTTGACGGCGCTGACGTGCAGCGTGCCGCGGAGCTTGTTGACGACCAGCGTCGCCAGGGCCTCGCCCTCGACGTCCTCGGCGAGGATGAGGAGCGGCTTGCCGGCGCGGGCGATCTGCTCGAGCAGCGGGAGCAGGTCCTTCATGTTCGAGATCTTCTTCTCGTTGATGAGGATGTAGGCGTCGTCGAGGACGGCCTCCATGCGGTCCGCGTCGGTGACGAAGTACGGCGAGAGGTAGCCGCGGTCGAACTGCATGCCCTCGACGATGTCGAGGGTCGTCTCGAGCCCCTTGGCCTCCTCGACCGTGATCACGCCCTCCTTGCCGACCTTCTCCATCGCGTCGGCGATGATGTTGCCGATCGTGGCGTCGCCGTTCGCGGAGATCGTGCCGACCTGGGCGATGTCCTTCTTGCCCTGCGTCGGCTTCGCGAGCTTCTTCAGCTCGGCGACGACGGACTCGACGGCCTTGTCGATGCCGCGCTTGATGTCCATCGGGTTGTGGCCGGCCGCGACGAGGCGGGCGCCCTCCCGGTAGATCGCCTGGGCGAGGACGGTGGCGGTGGTGGTGCCGTCGCCGGCGACGTCGGAGGTTTTGGAGGCGACCTCCTTCACCATCTGGGCCCCCATGTTCTCGAACTTGTTCTCGAGCTCGATCTCCTTGGCGACGGTGACGCCGTCCTTGGTGATGAGCGGGGAGCCGAAGCTCTTCTCGATGACGACGTTGCGCCCCTTCGGGCCGAGGGTGACCTTCACCGCGTCGGCGAGGGTGTTCACGCCCCGGAGGATCAGCTCACGGGCGCGCTGGTCGAAGACGATTTCCTTGGCTGCCATGTTCTTGGATGTCCTTTGGTTGCGGAAGCGTTGAAAGGGAAGGGTCAGCCCTCGATCACGCCGAGGACGTCTTCCTCGCGCATGATCAGGACTTCGTCGCCGTCGAGCTTGATCTCGGTGCCGGCGTACTTGGAGAAGAGGACGCGGTCACCGGCCTTGATGTCGAGCGGGCGGACCTTGCCGTCCTCGAGCACCTTGCCGTTGCCGGCCGCGATCACCTTGCCCTCGATCGGCTTCTCCTTCGCCGAGTCGGGGATGATGATGCCGCCCTTGGTCTTCTCCTCCTCCTGCACCCGCTTGACGATGATGCGGTCCTGCAGCGGACGAATCTTCATGAGATGACTCCTTGCTCGTGGGTGGGCCCGCCCGCGGGGCGGGGTGGTGAGTAGAGGTCGTGTGAACGCCATTGGCAGACGGCGAGGCCGACTGCCAACGGCGAATGAACTGTAATCACGCTTCCGGAGCTGTCAAGCCGCGATGACGATTCTGCAACCTGCCGTAACTACTGGCGGTTGGTCGCGGGGTCTGGCAGTCGAGGCGGCTGACTGCTCGCGCCCGGCTCGGGTTGGCGATCGGCGCACCCACGGCGCAGAAATGCAGCGGGGGCGCCCTTGGCAGGCGCCCCCTCATCGGCTGACCGGACTGTAGGGTGGCTAGCGGAGCGTGCGCGTCTGGCCGCCCGAGACGGTCACCTTCTCGGAGTCGAACTTGCCTGCGAGCGCGTCGCGCACGCTGCGGTCGAAGCGGACCTTGCCCGTCGCGATCTCGCGGAGCGAGAGGACGTTCGGCTTGTTCTTGGAGGCCGGGATGAGCGGGCGGGCGCCGGCCATCAGCTGCCGGGTGCGCTTCGTCGCGAGGAGGACGAGCGAGAAGCGGTTCTCGACCATGGGGAGGCAGTCTTCGACGGTTACGCGGGCCATGCGGACCTTCCTTTGATGTTCAGCGAGCGGCATACATAGACGAGCGGGGGGGCAAGATCAACCGGACGCCCCGCGGGGCACGCTGGTGCTACGATGCGCCGCCATCTCGTTTGGAGGGACCCGATGCGCCTCGCCGTCGTCACTTCCCGCTCCAGAACGACCCGGAGCCGGCGCGGTCCTTGCGCAGGTCCATCCCCGGGTCGAGCTTCACGAAGGTGCACATCTCGTTGAGCCGGGAGAAGATCCGGTCGCCCATCCGCTGCGCGAGCGTCATGGCCTCGGCCTCGCGCTGGAAGTCGGGGGAGCGGGTGTTCCGGTAGGCCCCGGGCTGCTCCGGCACGACGCGCGGCTCCAGGAAGTAGTTGGTGGCGAAGAGCGTCGCGAGCCCGGAGTTGAAGCGGCGGCTGATCAGCTCGTCCAGCATCGAGCGCTCCCACTCGGTGCCGCGCTCCTTGCCCAGCTCGTCGATCGCGAGGACCGGCACCGCGAGGAGCGGCCGCAGGATCTCCATGTGGCTGCGCCCGCCGTCGAAGCCCGCCTTGATGTCCGACAGGAGCAGCATGAACTCGACGTACCTGCCGCCGATCCCCTTCTCCAGCGCGAGGTAGCGCAGCGTGGCGACCAGCAGGTGCGTCTTGCCGGCGCCCGGCCTGCCGTACAGCAGGAAGCCCTTGGTCGGCTGGTCCCGCCGGAACTTGCGGGCGAAGTCCTCGGTGACCGTCTTGGCCTGCACGGCCTGGGGGGACCAGGCGCCGAAGCTCTCGAAGGAGGCGTTCGCGACCGCCGCCGGGATCCCGACCTTGTTGAAGAGGGAGATCCGCTCGTCCAGGTGGCGGCAGGAGCAGGGCTGGGCGACGCTGGAGGCGCCTGACGCGATCAGGACGAAGCCGGACTCGTGGCAGCGCGGGCACTCGGACTGGCAGGTGCACCTGCGGGCCCGCGCGGCCGAGCCGAGCACCTGCTCGACGAGATAGCCCGTTCCCCTGCAGGTGGGGCAAGTCGCGCTTTCCGGAGGACCCGTCATCGGGCGCGGGAGTCTACACCGATCCCCGGAGGCAGGTGAGCCCCGCCGCGCGCGCGAGGTCCACGAGGTGGACGCGCAGCGTGTCGCGCCACGCCCTTGGAGTCACCGCGCGCGGGCGGGGACCGGCGAGGAGCCGGAGCCTCGCGCCGAGCGCCGCGCGCTCAGGCGCGGGGAGGCTCCTGAGCCACGCCGCGAGGATCCGCGCGTCGGCAGCGGCGATCGC
>JBAVTL010000221.1:0-4016 GCA_049696175.1 Anaeromyxobacteraceae bacterium | reverse complement strand
CCTGTCGCGGTCGCTCGCCGACCGCGCGTCGCTCCCGGCGCTCGCGGCCGAGCCGAAGGCGCGGGCGTGAGCCACACGCCGGTCCGCAGGCTCCCTCCAGGCCGCTGCGCAGCCTGCGCCTTCCCCCGCGACCTCTGCCTCTGCGACCGGATCCCCCGGCTCGAGGTGCCGATCCAGTTCGTGATCCTGCGCCACGCGAGCGAGATCCCCCGGCTCTCCAGCACCGTGCGGTGGGCGGCGCTCGCCCTCCCCGGCTCCAGGATCGTCGACTACGCTCTCCCGGGTGCCCCGCTCGAGGACGGCTGGCTCGCGACGGAGGGAGCGTGGGCGCTCTTCCCCTCCGGCGTGCCCACGCCCAGGGGGAGCGTGCGCCCGGCACGGATCATCGTGCCCGACGGGACGTGGCAGCAGGCCCGCCGAATGATGCACCGCGTCCCGGCGCTCCAGCGGCTCCCCCGGCTCACGCTCCCCGCGGCGGTCCCGGCGCTGCGCCTGCGCCAGCCGCCGATGGCGGGTGGGATGTCGACGCTGGAGGCGATCGCGGGGGCCTTGCGCTTCCTCGACCACGCGGCAGAGGCCGACGGCCTCCTCGCGCTGAACTCCCTGGCAGTGGAGCGGGCGGCGCGCCTGCGCGGCCTCGCGGCTGCGCTCACCTGATCTCGGAGCGGCCGAACGCCTGCGCCGCCGCGTCGAGGCCACGCTGTGCCGCGCCCTTCAGCCGCCGCCACGCGTCCTTCAGGACGCGCTCCGCGACGAGGGAGAAGAGGAGCACCGCGACGGCGACGAGCAGGGCCTCGGCGAGCCCCAGGCGCGGACCTACGCGGGCCGCGAGCCCTGGGTGGGAGGACCAGCCGTAGACGATCGGGACGTGGATCGCGTAGACGCCCAGCGACGCCCTCCCGAGCGGCGCGAGGCGCGACGCGACGGAGGCCGGCACCCGCGAGAGCCCCGCGATGAGGAGCAGGAAGACGCCGACCCGGTAGACGACCAGGATGGGATCGTTGAACGGCATCGTGCCGACGCCGGTCCAGAAGGTGGCGCCCACGATCGCCGCACCCAGCCCGGCGAGCCACGCGACCTCCCTGCGACCGCTGCCGACCACCAGCAGCCCGACCGCGGACCCGGCGAAGAAGTAGGCCATCCACGGGAAGAGCGGGAACGGCGACGTCCCCCCGATGGCCTGCTCGAGCGCGATCCCCCCCAGCGTGTGGGGGTTCCCGGGGGCGCGCAGGCCGAGCGCCACCGAGAGGAGCGCCGCCGCGCCCAGGGCCAGCAACCGCGCGCGGCGCGCCGGGATCGCGGCGAACAGGAACGACGTGGCGAGGATCGAGAGCCCGATGGTGTGGAGCACGCCGAAGGAGACGAGGTGCGCGAAGACCGCCGGCTCCCCGGCGAGGAGCCCGTCGATCCCCCACCCCGGCCAGAGGAGCAGGACCCCGATGGCGATGAGCAGCGCCGCCCGCTTCCCGCGCGACGCCGGGATCTCCCAGCCGCGGGCGCCGGACCGCTGGATGGCGGCCGCGACGGCCCAGCCGGCCACCGCGATGAAGACCGGCGCGGTGAACCCGCGCGCCTTCCAGTAGGCGACCACGGCCGGGTGCGACCGGATCGTGGTCGCGAGCAGCGCGTCGAGCGTGTGCCCGGTGACCATCGCGGCAACGCCCAGCGCGCGCGCGGCGTCGAGGGCGGGGATGCGGGTGTAGGGCTTTGCGTCGGCCACGACGGCCGGTCCTATAGCACTTCCGCCCGCCCGTCGCCCCTCCCCCAAGGCGCTCAGTGGCCGCCGCCGGGCGTCCGCAGGCCGCCGGTCAGGATCGGCACCGACACCTTGACGAGGATCGTCAGCACCAACGCCCCCACGCCGAAGACCCCGACGGTCACCGCCCACTCGTTCAGGCTGGGGGCATACTCGTAGATCTCGCCGAGCGCGTCCGGAGTCATGCCGGGGACGACGAGCCCCATCCCCTTCTCGATGAAGACCCCGAAGAAGATCAGGGCGCAGCCGAGGTTGAGCGTCGCGAAGCGCCTGCGGGTCCCCGGCAGCATGAAGAGGAAGAAGGCGGCGACGTTGGCGGCGAGCGACGCCCACGTCCACGGCACGAGCGCGCGGTGCTCGCCGATCCCGAACCAGAGGTAGCGCGTGTAGAGCAGGTGGTGGGTCGCCGAGTAGAACTCCTTGAACACCTCCGCCCCCAGCAGGAACAGGTTGATGAAGATGGCGTAGGCCATCAGCTCTGCGACCTTGAAGATCGCCTCGTCCTTGATCGGGATGTCGGCGCGCTTCCTGAGGATCTGGAAGAGGATGAGCATCACCGCGGGGCCGGAGCAGAAGGCGGACGCAAGGAAGCGCGGCGCCAGGATCGACGCGTTCCAGTACGGCCGCGCCGCCATCCCGTTGAAGAGGTAGGCCGTCACGGTGTGGGTCGAGACGGCGAGCGGGATCGAGGCGAGCACCAGCGGCAGGAGGATCCGCTTCTCCACCTCGAGGCCGTTGTACGAGCGGTAGAGGACGTAGAGGATCACCGCCGCGTTCACGACGAGATAGACGTTGAGGACCATCGCGTCCCAGGCGAGCATCGCGGACGGCCAGTTCGGCGTCCCGACGATCGGCAGCATGTGCAGCACGCGCTCCGGGCGCCCCATGTCCACCGTGATGAAGAGGAGCGCCATGGTCAGCGCTGAGACGGCGAGCAGCTCGCCGAGGAGCACGACCTCCTTGAGCGGCTTCCACTCGTAGACGTAGGCAGGGATGACGAGCATCACGGCCGCGGCGCCGACCCCCACCAGGAAGGCGAAGTTGCCGATGTAGAAGGCCCAGGAGACCTGGTCGCGCATGTGGGTCGCGATGAGCCCCGCGCGCGCCTGGTTGACGTACGCGACGGCGCCCACCGCGATGGCGACCGCCAGGAGCGCGAGCCATGCGAAGTAGGCGCGGCCGCCCCGCGTGACCTCCCGCCCGGCGCCACGGAGGAAGTGGAGAAGACCCTTCATGTCGGCTCCTTGGACGTCCCACGAGGGCGAAGCCCGAGTCGCGGGACGCGAGCCGAGCGAAGCGAGAGCGAGCAGGGACCCGCGCAGCCAGGGGTGGGGACCCCGCCGGCTCCGCCGGCGGGGCGGGGCGGCACGCCACGTGGGTCAGGTCGCATAGAAGTAGAAGAACGTCGGCTCGGTCCCCACGTCCTCCTTGAGGACGAAGACGCGCTTCGTCTCGATCACCCTCCGGATCTCGCTCTCCGGATCGAGCAGGTTGCCGAACTTCCGCGCGCCGACCGGGCAGGCCTCGACGCAGGCGGTGTACCGCCCCTTGCGCGACCGCTGGATGCAGAAGGTGCACTTCTCGACGACGCCACGGGGGCGCGGCCGGTTTCCCAGGAAGTGCTGCGCGGGGTTGAGCTCGGCGGCCGGCAGCGTCCCGGCACCCCAGTTGAAGTGGCGCGCGCCGTACGGGCAGGCAGCCATGCAGGCGCGGCAGCCGATGCACCAGTCGTAGTCCACGACGACGATCCCGTCGGGCTCCTTCCACGTCGCCTGCGTCGGGCAGGCCTTGACGCACGGGGGCTTGCGGCACTGCTGGCACTGGACGGGCATGTAGAACTTGCCGGGGCGGGGCACCGCGTCCACGTCGTAGTAGACCTCGGCGTGGGTGAGGTCCACGCCGCGCTCCTTCTCCAGCTCGAGCACGCGGATCCAGTGGATCTGGGGCCTGGCCCTGGAGGTGTTGTTCTCCTTCACGCAGGCGTAGACGCAGCGCCGGCAGCCGACGCAGCGCGACAGGTCCAGCCCGTAGCCGAACTCGACGCCCTGAAGCGCCGGGGTGGCGTCCACCTGGGTCTCCCGCCCGAAGCGCTTCCGGTTCCTCTCCACGGCCCGCTCGAGCAGCCGTGCGACCTCCTCCTTCGAGAGCTCCCGGAAGTGCTCGCGGAGCTGGGGATCGAAGTCGCAGGCGGCGAGGCCGGCTGCGGCGGCTCCGACGGCCGCGGCGCGGAGGAACGCGCGGCGGCCGTCGTCCACCGGCC
>JBAVTL010000220.1:0-2422 GCA_049696175.1 Anaeromyxobacteraceae bacterium | reverse complement strand
GTGCTGGCGCTCGTCGCGTGGGGAACGGCGAAGGGGCTGGCGCTGGTCCTCCCCGCCCGCGGGCTCCCGCGCCAGCTCGGGCTCGCGCTGCTCCCCATCGCCGTGGGCGGCGTCGCCTACCTCGCGGCGGCGAAGGCGCTACGGATCCCGGAGCTGGACGAGCTGGTCGGGGTGCTGCGGCGGCGGAGGGCGAGGGGGTAGCCCTCGGCCCCGCGGAGGGTGCTCCCAGGGGCCATCCTATCCGTGCTTGAGCTTCCCGAGCGCGGCCAGGCAACGAGCCAGGCTGGGGCTCGACCGCGCGGCGGCTCGCGGATCCCACAGTCCTTCGGCGAACTCGTTCAGGCGAGAGGGATAGTTTGGCCCCACCTTGGCGGTGCTCCCTGCGCGGGGCGCGAGGTCGTCTCGGATGTCACGTCGCTTGGACCTGGAGGCCAGTCTGACCAGCGTCTGCTTCGCGGCAGGGGCCTTGTCGGGTTCGAGGGGCACCAGGTCCGCCGAGACGCCGAGAAACTCGGCGATGTGCGCGCGATCGGCTAGCAGCCACGATTCCACGGAGCGGACGGCGATCCGGAAGCAGAGAAGCGTGGGGCGTCGCGGTGCGAGGTCAGCGACGACTACCCCGGCGCAGGGAGCGCGATCGAGGTCGCGCAGGACGAGCCATGGCCCAAGGCTGGCGGCCTTGCAGAAGGCTGGTACGCGCATGTCCAGCTTGCCCTTGCCGTTCATCACATACGGCTGCTCGGTCGGCACGAGTCCCGCAGCCCTGATGACGGCCCGCGCCACGCCGACATCTGACGGTCCCTCGACCGCGATGTTCACTATCGAGGACGTCATCCCCGTTCGAAGAAGCTGAGCTGGGAGACGCTGGGCGGAGCCGTCCGGGGGAGTACGGCCTCGGCGATGGTCATGCCGCCGTCAAGTAGGCTCAAGATCTGCTTGTCGCTCGGGGTATGGACCACCTTCGTGCCCTCCCTGGTCGGCTCGAGCAGGAGCACTGATTCGGCACCGATGCCCTCGTCGGCAAGCATCTCTGCCGAGTGCGTGCTGACGATGGTCTGTCGCTCGACCTTCCTGCCAATGCGCTCCATCATCGCAGGAATATGGCGAACGACGGCTGCGTGAAGCGAGAGCTCTGGCTCCTCGAGAAGGAGCGGTGCGCTTCCGTCCAGGAGCGCCCAGAGCAGGCCCAGGAGGCGTAGCGTTCCGTCGGAGAACTGGTCTTCGAGCTGCCAGCCAGCCTTGGGGCGCCAGTGTTCGTAGAGACCTCTCAGGTGCGGAACACCACGCTCATCAGGTTCAAGGACGAGGTCCTTGAGTTGTGGAACAGCGACCCTTAGGGCGTCCTTGATCTTTCGAAGTCGCGAATCGAACTGCTTCTGATTCGACCTCTTCATCCGGGCGAGCTGGGCGAGGAAGTCACCGCCGTACGGATCGCGAACACGCCCAGCAGATCGGTCTGGCTCGCGAACCAGCTGTGGAACCAAGTGGAGGTAGGTCACGCGCCCTAGAAACTGAGCGACCTGCCTGAACTCCTTGTTGGCGTTCACCTGCTCCAGATGCGTCTGTGTCAGGCGGCTTTGATCGGCTCGGTCCTCCGAATCGGGGCGAGTGAGAACGACGTGTTCGCCACGTCGAACGCTCTCCTTCTTGACGACAGGCTGCCGCTGATTGTCCTGACTGAACTCGAGCCGGTAACTCCACCGCTGTTGCTCACCGAGATCCAGCTCGACCTCGATGGCTACGTTGGGATACCTGCGCGCGTGGAGCGAACGGATCTTTGAAACGCTGCCCCGCGTGTGTGTCACGGCCCGCTGGAGCCCCCCTTGCGGGTCCGCGATGTCCCTCAGGAACCTGAACGCATCGAGGAAGTTGGACTTGCCCGAGGCGTTGGCACCCACGACAAAGACTCGTCGATCAAGTGGAACGTCGACTGAGAGAAAGTTGCGCCAGTTCTCTAGCTTCAGGTGAGTGAAGCGCATGAGGGCTCCTGAGAGGACATGTGGCGCGTCGCCCCGCTCGCCCAGGCGGGGGCTTGGTGGCTGGGACTACTGATCCCTGCCCAGCGCCGCGGCGGCGGCGGCGGCGGCGGAGGTGCGGGGCTTCTCCGGCTCCGCTGCCGTCGCCCCTTCGTCGAGGAGCTGGGTGGCGATCGAGAGTGCCTTCTTCGTCTTCTCGCGCACCTTCTCGTCGTTCTTGATCTTCAGGTACGCCTTTACGACGCGCTCCTCGTTCTTGGACGCCTGGGACTCCAGCTCCTGGACCCGCTTCCGGAGCTCGGAGGTCCGCTTCTCCACCTCGCCGCGCGCCCCCTCCGACTCGCCGCGGGCTACTACGAGCTCGGTCTTCAGCTCGTCCACCTCGCGCTCCAGCGTCTCGATCTTCTCCTGGGTGTCGCCGGCGGCGGCCAGGCGCGCCTCGGCGC
>JBAVTL010000219.1:0-8041 GCA_049696175.1 Anaeromyxobacteraceae bacterium | reverse complement strand
GTCCTCGACCGCATCGCCGCCTGCCCCAAGCCGGTGGTCGCCGCGGTAGACGGTCCGGTGATGGGCGGCGGGGCCGAGCTCGCGATGGCCTGCCGCGCGCGCGTCGTGGGGAATTCACTGGAGCTCTGTCAGCCAGAGGTCAAGCTCGGCATCATCCCCGGGAACGGCGGGACGCAGCGCCTGCCGCGCCTCGTCGGCGTCGAGCGCGCGGCGGACCTGCTGCGGACCGGGCGATCCATCACGGCGCGCGAGGCCTGCGCGTGGGGATGGGCGAGCGGAGAGCCGGCGAGCGATCCAGTCCAGCGGGCGAAGGCGCTCCTCCGCGAGCACCTCGCCGGTGAGGTCGCGCTCGCGCCGATCGATCCCGCGCCCCTGCCCCTCCCCGAGCGGCTGCCGCCCGTAGACCTCGGCCAGCACTCGCTCGCCATCGACGAGATCCTGGTGGACGTGATGATGGAGGGGCTCCGGCTCCCGCTGCGCGAAGGGCTCGCGCTCGAGGCGCGCGGGTTCGGCCGCTGCAAGGCGACGGTCGACATGGACATCGGCATGAAGAACTTCATCCAGAACGGCCCGCGCGTGCCGGCCGTATTCCTGCACGAGTAGGACGGAGGGACCATGGGACGCGACAAGAGCATCGTCATCGTAGACGGCGGGCGCCGCCTGCCGCGCGCCGACATCCTCAACAACAACCGCGAGCCTGGGCTGTTCTCGCGGTTCTCCACGACGCAGCTCGGCGGCATGGCGATCGCCGCTGCGCTCCGCCACAGCAAGGCCCCGACCGATCGGATCGGTCACGTCGTCATGGGGATGGCCCAGCACGCCCACCGGGACGCGATCTACGCGGCGCAGGGGATGCGCTGGCGCGGCGGCCTCCCCCACGACGTGCCGGCGCTCACCGTGGCGCGCATCTGCGGGAGCGGCGCCGAGGCGATCGCGGTCGGCTCGGAGATCATCCTCGCCGGCCTCCGCCACGACGCCAGGCGGCCGTTCGTCGTCGTCGGTGGAGCGGAGAGCATGCAGTACCCGTTCGTGCTCTACGGCCGCCGCGGGAAGAAGGTCGGCGGCTCCGTCCAGAAGTACGGTGCCGTCGACGTGAAGGGGTTGCCGCCCGGCACGCACCTCGAGGACGCGCTGATCGCGAACCTGTACGACCCGAGCGCGCGCATGTCCATGGCCAACACCGCGGAGGAGCTGGCTCGCCGCTACGGGATCACGCGCGAGCAGGCGGACGAGTTCGGGCTGCGCTCGCACCGCAACGCGAAGCGGGCGCGCGACGCTGGGCTGTTCGACGAGGAGATCGAGCCGGTGCTGGTGAAGCGCGACGGCGCGGCGGCGCCGATCACGGTGAGGCACGACACGCACGTCCTCGAGGAGCCGCGGATGGACGCGATGGCGCGCCTCCCTGCCGCCTTCGAGCGCGGCGGCATCGTCACCGCCGGCAACGCGAGCGCCGTCGTGGACGGGGCCGCCGCGATGGTGATCGGCCTCGAGGGCGACGTCGTGAAGGAGGGGCTCAGGCCGCTCGCGCGCGTCGCCGGCGTCGGCGTCGCCGGCTGCGATCCCCGCATCATGGGCTGGGGCCCCGTCCCTGCCACCGAGCGCGCCCTCGAGCGCGCCGGCGTGAGCGGGAAGGAGATCGACGCCGTCGAGATCAACGAGGCGTTCGCGCCCCAGGCGCTGGCGTGCGTCAGGGACTTCGAGGCGATGGGGATCGATCCAGAGAAGGTGAACACGATGGGCAACGCCATCGCGCTCGGGCACCCGCTCGGCGCCACCGGGTCGATCCTGGCGCTGACCTGCGCGTACGCGCTGCGGCGGACGGGCAAGCGCTACGGCCTCGTGACGATGTGCATCGGCGGCGGTCAGGGGATCGCCGTGGTCCTAGAGGCGATGTGACGTGACGACGAAGACCTGGAGGTTATCGTGATCGGATTCGGACTCGACGACGACCAGCGCGCATTTCAGGACGCGGTGCGGCGCTTCGCGCGCGCGGAGATCGCGCCCGTCGCGGCACGGCTGGACCGCGACGAGGAGTTCCCGGACGCCATCTGCAGGAAGGCGTTCGACCTCGGCTTCATGAACCTCGCCGTGCCGGCCGAGCTCGGTGGCCCCGGGCTGTCACACCTCGACCAGGTCGTCGTCGCCGAGGAGCTGGCCGCCGGGTGCGTGGCGGTCGCGACGACGCTGTTCGCCAACGACCTGGCGCTCACCCCGATCATCTTGTTCGGCACGCCCGATCAGCAGCGACGGCTCGTGCAGCCGTTCACCGAGCGCTTGCGCTTCGCGGCGTTCTGCCTCACCGAACCGGGCGCGGGGTCGGACGCGGGCAGCGTCCGCGTGACCGCGCGTCGAGACGGCGACGAGTACGTCCTCGACGGGTCCAAGTGCTTCATCACCAACGGTGGCGTCGCCGATCAGTTCACGGTCTTCGCCACGGTCGATCCGAAGCTCGGGCGCCGGGGGCTCTCCTGCTTCGTCGTGGAGGGGCGCGCCGAGGGGCTCACGGTCGCGAAGAAGGAGGAGAAGATGGGGCAGCGGGCCTCCAACACGGTCATGCTCCACTTCGACGGAGTCCGGGTCCCCGCCGAGAACCGGATCGGCGCCGAGGGCGAGGGGTTCCAGGTCGCGATGGGGACGCTCGACCGCACGCGCTGCGTGACGGCGAGCTTCGCCGTCGGGATCGCGCGCGCGGCGATGGAGCACGCGATCGCTTACGCGCGTGATCGCCGGCAGTTCGGCCACCCGATCGCGGACTTCCAGGCCATCCAGTTCATGCTCGCGGACATGGCCAGCGACGTCGAGGCGGCGCGACTGCTCGCGTGGAAGGCGGCCTGGCTCCTCGACCAGGGCGAGCGGAGCACGGTCGTGTCGTCTCACGCGAAGCGCTTCGCCGCCGACATCGGCATGAGGGTGACGACCGACGCGGTCCAGATCTTCGGCGGGTACGGGTACACCAAGGACTATCCCGTCGAGAAGCTGATGCGCGACGCGAAGCTCATCCAGATCTACGAGGGCACGAGCCAGGTGCAGCGGGTCGTCATCGCCAGGGAGCTGCTGCGCGGTTGAGGCGGGGCGCGACTTCGGCGACGCGCTCCTGGGCAGCTTCGCGCCGCCGCTGCTGGTGGGCGCGACACCGCGTAACGCGATGACGGCCCGGCAGCGGCGGCGCGACGGCCGGGTCGCGCTACAGCTTGACCCGGACCTCGTAGCGGCGGTTCTTCGCCTTCTTCGCCGGCGTGTCGTCGGGCTTCACGAGCAGCTGCTCCGACCCCATCCCGACCGACTCGATCTCCGCCTCGGGGACGCCCTTCGCGACGAGCTCCTTCACCATCACGGCGGCGCGCTCCTTCGAGAGCTCCTTGTTCTTGGCCGCGTCGCCCGACGAGTCGGTGTGGCCGGAGACCACGAACTTGAAGTTCTGGACGCCGGCGCCGGTCAGCTTCTTCTTGGCGTCGATCAGCGCCTTGGCGAGCTTCTGGGACTTGGCGTCGCAGCCCTTCTCCAGCTCCGCGGTGCCGCTCTTGAAGGAGCACTGGTTCTTCCGCCCCTCCTCCAGCAGCTTCTTGTTGACCTCCTTCTCGAGCTTCCCGGTCGTGGCTCCACCCGCGGCCTTCTTGGCGAGGTCCCAGGCGCCCTGGGCGGTGGCGAGAGACGGGGCGAGGACGAGGACTGCGATTGCGAGCAGGATGCGCTTCATTTGAGACCCTCCTGGGGAAGTGAAGGCGGGGATTCTAGCCCATCAGTCAACGAACGAGGGACGGCCCGCTCCAAGGTGCGCGATAATGGAGCCTCACCCCATCCGGGAGCCGTCGCGGTGAAGCGTGCGAGTCCGAAGGCCGATCGCCTCGTCGCCCTCTTCCTGCTGGGCTTCGTCCTCTTCAACTATCCGTTCCTCGCCGTCTTCAACCACGCCCGGCTGGTGCTCGGCGTGCCGCTCCTCTACCTCTACCTGTTCGTGGCCTGGGGCGTGGTCATCGCGCTCGCCGCCGCGACCGCCGCCGGCTCCGACGACTCGTAGCCGCGGGCCGCTGCTGGCCGCCCGCGCGAGGTGACCGATGCTGCAGGAGTGGGCCGTCGTCGCGCTCGCCTTCGCGTACCTGGGCGCGCTCTTCGCGATCGCATACTGGGCGGACAAGCGGGCCGACGCGGGCAGGAGCGTCATCGCGAACCCGTACATCTACTCGCTGTCGCTCGCGGTCTACGCGACGGCCTGGACGTTCTACGGGAGCGTGGGCCGGGCGGCGAGCAGCGGCGTGGGCTTCCTCCCGATCTACATCGGCCCCACCCTCGTCGCCCTCCTCTGGTGGTCGGTGCTCCGGAAGATCATCCGGATCAGCAAGGTGCACCGGATCACCTCGCTCGCCGACTTCATCGCGTCCCGGTACGGAAAGAGCGCGGCGCTCGCCGGGCTCGTGACGCTGATCGCGGTCGTCGGGATCCTCCCCTACATCTCGCTCCAGCTGAAGGCGATCGCGACCGGGCTCGAGATCCTGCGGACCCACCACGTCGCCGTGAGCGGGCTGCCAGCCGCCGAGGGGGAGCCGCTCTTCCGCGACTCAGCCTTCTCCATCGCGATGATCCTCGCGGCCTTCACCGTCATCTTCGGCACGCGCCACCTCGACGTATCGGAGCGCCACGAGGGGATGGTGGCGGCGATCGCCTTCGAGTCGCTGGTGAAGCTCGTCTCCTTCCTCGCGGTCGGGGCCTTCGTGACGTGGGGGATCTACGACGGCTTCGGCGACGTGTTCGCCCGGGCGCGCGCCACCCCCGGCCTGGAGCGGCTCTTCATCGTCGGGGACGGTGGCGCCGCCGGGATCGGCCCGGCGTGGTCCTCGCTCGTCTCGTCGTCCTTCGTCGCGATGCTCGCCATCCTCTTCCTGCCGCGCCAGTTCCAGGTGGCGGTGGTGGAGAACGTCGACGAGCGCCACCTGAAGACCGCCATCTGGCTCTTCCCGCTCTACCTGCTCGTCATCAACGTCTTCGTGCCGTCCATCGCCTTCGGCGGGCTCGTCCGCTTCGCGGGGCTCCCGGTCGATCCCGACACCTTCGTCCTGAGCCTGCCGCTCGCCGAGGGGCAGAACGCGCTGGCGCTGCTCGTCTTCCTCGGCGGCCTCTCCGCCTCGACCGGGATGGTGATCGTCGAGACCATCGCCCTCTCGACGATGGTGTGCAACGATCTGGTGATGCCGCTGCTGCTGCGCTGGCCCGCCTTGCGGCTCCACGAGCGGAAGGATCTCACCGGGCTGTTCCTCGGGATCCGGCGCGGGGCGATCCTCGTGACGCTCGTGCTCGGGTACCTGTACTTCCGGCTCGCCGGCGAGGCCTACACGCTGGTCTCGATCGGCCTCTTCTCCTTCGCGGCGGTGGCGCAGTTCGCCCCGGCGCTCCTCGGCGGGATCTTCTGGCGCGCCGGCACGCGGCTCGGCGCCTTCGCCGGGCTCGGCGCGGGCTTCGCCGTCTGGCTCTACACGCTCGTCCTGCCCCTCTTCGTCCGGTCCGGCGTGCTGGCCGCCTCCATCCTGACCGAGGGGCCGTTCGGCGCCGGGTGGCTCCGCCCCACGCAGCTCCTCGGGGTGGGCGGCCTCGACGAGATCACCCACGCCGTCCTCTGGACGATGATCGCCAACATCGGCGCCTACGTCGGCGTCTCCCTCGCCACCGGCCAGAGCGCGGTGGAGCGCAGCCAGGCGACCCTCTTCGTCGACGTCTTCAAGCACTCCGACGCCGGTACCGGCTCCCTCTTCTGGCGCGGTGGCGTCTCGGTCCAGGAGCTGCGCGGGCTCCTCTCCCGCTTCCTCGGCCCGGACAAGGCGGGCGACGTCCTGGAGAGCTACGCGCGCCAGCGTCACCTCAAGACCGCGTTCGAGGTGGAGGCGGACGCGAACCTCGTCCAGTTCGCGGAGACGCAGCTCGCCGGCGCGATCGGCGGCGCCTCGGCCCACGCCATGGTGGCCTCGGTGGTCAAGGAGGCGCCGCTCACCATGGACGAGGTGATGGGCATCCTGGAGGAGGCCTCGCAGATCATGAAGTACAGCCGCGAGCTGGAGCAGAAGTCTCGCGAGCTGGAGGCCGCCTACGCCGAGCTGCGCGCCGCCAACGACCAGCTCCGCGAGCTCGACCGGCTGAAGGACGACTTCGTCTCCCACGTCTCCCACGAGCTGCGGACGCCGCTCACGTCCATCCGCGCGTTCTCCGAGATCCTCCACGACAACCCCGGCCTCGACCCGGCGCAGCGCACGCGCTACCTGGCCATCGTCATCTCCGAGTCCGAGCGGCTCACGCGGCTCATCAACGACATCCTCGACCTCGCCAAGATCGAGGCGGGCGGGCTGGAGTGGCACCTGCGCCCGCTCGATCCGCGCGAGGTCGTGGAGCACGCGGCCTCTACGACCCGCCAGCTCTTCGAGGACCGGGGCGTGACCCTGGAGGTGAAGCTCCCGTCCGCGATCCCGCTCGTCGTGGCCGACCGCGATCGGCTGGTGCAGGTGCTGCTCAACCTGCTCACCAACGCCGCCAAGTACGGCTGCGAGCGCGGCGGCAGGGTCACCGTCTCGCTCCACGCGCTGAGCGACGCCGTCCGGATCGACGTCAGCGACGACGGCCCGGGGATCGCCCACGCGGACCAGGAGCTGATCTTCCAGAGGTTCCGGCGGGCGGGCGAAGCGGCCGGCGACCAGCCTGGCGGCACCGGCCTCGGCCTCGCCATCAGCCGTGAGATCATCCAGCGCTTCGGCGGCCGCCTCTGGGTGGAGAGCAGCCTCGGCCGCGGCTCGACCTTCTCCTTCACGGTGCCGGCGTTCGTCGCGGCGCCGGCCCCCCCCGCGAGGAGCACGTGATGGCCCGGAGAGTCCTGATCGCCGACGACGAGCCCAACATCGTCATGTCCCTGGAGTTCCTGATGGAGCAGAGCGGCTACGAGGTGCGGGTGGCCCGCACCGGCGAGGAGGCGCTCGCCGCGGTCGAGGCCTTCCAGCCCGATCTCATCCTCCTCGACGTGATGATGCCCAGGAAGAACGGGTACGAGGTCCTGCAGGCGATCCGCGGGAACCCCGCGAGGCGCGAGACCAGGATCGTGATGCTCACCGCCAAGGGGCGGGACGTCGACATGGAGAAGGGGCTCGGCCTCGGCGCCGACGCGTACGTGACCAAGCCCTTCGCGACGCGGGAGCTGGTGGCCAGGGTGAAGGGGCTCCTCGGCGACGCGCCATGAACGGGAAGCTCAAGTTCGCCCTGCTCCTCGTGGGGCTCTACCTCCTGTCGCTCGTCCCGATCGCGACGGTCGGCGCCCTCTTCTGGGCCGACCTCGACCGGGTGGAGCGGGGGTCGGTCCTCGTCGTGGTGGAGCGCCGGGCCAGCCTCTTCGCGCTCGCGGCGGTGACGATGCTCGGGGTGGTGGCGATCCTGCTCCGCAGCTTCTACGCCAAGTACGTGACGCCGCCGCTCCGGCTGGCCGAGGCGACGCGGATCATCCTCGGCGCGAACCCCTCCCACCGGGTGACGCCGGAGGGAGGCGAGGAGCCGCAGGCGCTCGCCGAGGTGATCAACGCCTTCGCGGCCCAGCACCAGGCGCTCCAGCGGGACGTCGAGGCCCGCATCCGCGAGGCGCAGGCGCGGGTGGCCGAGGAGCGGAACAGGCTGGCCGCGCTCGTCTCGGAGCTGACCCAGGGCGTGCTGGTCTGCAACGCCGACGGGCGCATCCTGCTCTTCAACTCGCGCGCCCGCGATCTGCTCGGCCAGGCCGGCGACCTGCGGCGCGCGACCGGGGGGGCGACCCTCGTCGGGCTCGGGCGCTCCGTCTTCGCCATCTTCGATCGCAGCCTCTTCGCCCACGCGGTGGAGACCATCCAGTCGCGGCTGCGGAGCGGAGCCGCGGCGGCGGTCGCCCACTTCGCCGCCACGGCCGGCGACCACCTCGTCCACGTCCAGGTGACGCCCGTCCTCGCCGGCGAGGGGACGGAGCCTGCGGACGCGCTCGCTGGGTTCATCCTGCTGGTGGACGACGTCACCGACGCCGCCGATCGCGAGACGCGCCGCGCGGAGG
>JBAVTL010000218.1:0-4366 GCA_049696175.1 Anaeromyxobacteraceae bacterium | reverse complement strand
CCGTGACCAACCCGCAGCTCAGGGTTGGCTCGTCCGCGTCGGCGCCCGACGCTCCCCCGCGCGGCCCGGCCGACCTGATCTCGGAGGCTGAGAGCGCGGCCGACCCGGGACGGCGGAGGATACTGGTCGTCGAGGACGAGCCGATGCTCGCCCAGGTCATCCAGGCCTTCCTCTCCGCGGCGGGCGGCTTCGAGGTCGTCGTGGCCCACTCTGGCGACGAGGCGATGGCGCGCTGCCGCGACGCGGTCCCCGCGCTCGTCCTCGTCGATCTGGAGCTGCCGGACGTGGACGGCAGCGAGCTGCTCCGCCGGATCCGCACCGAGGTCCGTGACGTGCCCGCGGTCGCCTGCAGCGGCAAGCGGCCCGAGTCGGCCGCCGGAGCCGGGTTCACCGCCTTCTTCCGGAAGCCCTTCGACATGCGTGCCCTGGTCGCGGAGGTCGAGCGGATTCTAGGCGCGCAAGCTCTTGGGATTCCGTAGGGAAGCTGCTAAGTAGGCGATGACGATGGCGCTCGCTCCGATACTCGAGATCGATCCCCGGCACCCGCAGCCGCGCACCATCGAGCGCGCGGTCCAGCTGCTCGCTTCGGGCGGCCTCGTGGCCTTCCCGACCGACACCTACTACGGCATCGGCTGCGACCTCTTCGACAAGCGGGCCATCGAGCGGATCTACCAGCTCAAGCGGCTTCCACGGGATCACGAGCTCTCCTTCATCTGCCAGGATCTCGCCGAGGTCGCGCAGTACGCGATGGTCGACAACGCCGCGTACCGCGTCCTGCGGCGCAAGGTCCCCGGGCCGTACACGTTCATCCTGCCGGCCACGCGCGTCGTACCGGATCTCATGCTCCGGCGGCAGAAGACCGTCGGGATCCGCGTCCCCGACGATCCGATCGCGCTCGAGATAGTCCGGAAGCTCGGCCACCCCATCGTCTCGACGTCGGCGGCCACGCCAGAGGGCGAGATCCTCATCGACGCCCACGACATCAAGGAGAAGCTGGGTCACGGCCTCGATCTGGTCCTCGACGGCGGCTACAAGCCGAACGAGGGCTCGTCGGTCGTCGATCTCTCCGGGCCGGAGCCAGTCGTCATCCGCGTCGGCAAGGGCGACGTGGGCGACCTGCTGGCCTGAGCCGGGCGATCGCCGCACGCCGAAACTGGACGGCGCCCCCGCGGGCGATATCGTCGGCGGCGATGGATCCGCTCGAACCCGCCCTCGACCTCTTCATCGCCTACGTGCGGGTGGAGAAGGGGCTCGCCGACAACAGCGTCGAGGCCTACGGGCGCGACCTGCGGCGCTACGTCGAGCAGCTCTCGGACATGGGGATCGTCGCCTGGGACCAGGTGGGGCGCCCCGAGGTCCAGGCGCACCTCGCCGAGCTCCTGCGGCTCGGGATCTCCTCGCGGTCGCAGGCGCGCGCCCTCTCCGCCATCCGGCAGCTCCACAAGCTGCTCCTCCGGGAGCGGATCGCGCCCGCAGATCCGACGGACGAGATCGGCTCGCCGCGCCCCGGCCGGAAGCTGCCCGAGCCGCTCTCCCGGGTCGAGGTGGAGGAGCTCCTGGCCGCGATCGATCCGCGCAGCGCCGCGGGGTCGCGGGACCGCGCCATGATCGAGCTCCTCTACGCCACGGGGCTGCGCGTGTCGGAGCTGGTCGGACTGAGGCTGAACGACATCGACCTGGAGGGCAGGGTCCTGCTCGCGCGAGGGAAGGGGAGCAAGGAGCGGATGGTCCCGATCGGCGCGCCCGCAGCCGACGCGGTGAAGTCCTACCTCGGCGCTCCGCGCGACGGGCTGCTCAAGGGACGGCGGTGCCGCGAGCTCTTCGTGACGCCGCGCGGGGGGCGCATGACGCGGCAGGGCTTCGCCAAGCTCCTGGGCCGGCACGCCCGCGCCGCCGGGATAGGGCGGCGGATCTCGCCTCACAAGCTACGCCACAGCTTCGCGACCCACCTGCTCGAGGGGGGGGCCGATCTCCGCGCCGTCCAGGAGATGCTCGGCCACGCCGACATCTCGACGACCCAAGTCTACACCCACGTGGACAGGACCCACGTCCGACGGCTCCACGAGCGCTTCCACCCACGCGCCTGACCATGGAAAGGCCCAGTGGTTCTGAGCGGATCCGGCAGGATCACACCTCGCCCTCCGCGCGTTGACCCCACGGGGCCACGCTGCTACAAGGCATCCTTTCCCAAGGGGTTTTAGGTGAACGGTATGGATCTGGTGGGGGCGGCGATCGGCCTCATCCCGATGGTCTTGTCGCTTTCGGTCCACGAGTGGGCTCACGCCTGGGTCGCGAGCCGGCTCGGAGACGACACAGCGCAGCGCCAGGGCCGCCTGACGCTCAACCCGCTCGCCCACATCGATCCGTTCGGCACCATCCTGCTCCCACTGATCCTCGTCCTCTCACACGTGCCGGCCTTCGGCTGGGCCAAGCCCGTCCCGATCGATCCCAGCCGCTTCCGCCGCGACGTCTCGATGGCCAAGGGAATGGCGCTGACGGCGAGCGCCGGCCCGATCGCGAACATGACGCTCGCGGTGTTCTCCACGATCGGACTCGGGGTCCTCTACCGCGCGAACCTCGCGCACGGCGGCGTGCGGGACCTCCTGGTGGACATCGTCCTGCTGAACGTCGTCCTCGCGGTCTTCAACCTCATCCCGCTCCCGCCGCTCGACGGGAGCCGGGTCGTCGGGTGGCTCATGCCTCCGCGGATGCACCAGACCTGGCTGGCCGTGGAGCGCTTCGCCCCGATCCTCCTCATCGTCGTCTTCATGTTCGGCGGCCGGGTCATCCGCGGCCCGGTCAACGGCGTCGTCGGCCTGCTCGAGCGGTTGCTGAACGCCATCGTCTGAGATCCCACGCCATGAGCAATCCCCGCCCCACCGTCGTCTCCGGAATGCGCCCCACGGGGCGCCTGCACCTCGGCCACCTCCACGGCGCGCTCGCCAACTGGGTGAGGCTGCAGGAGGAGAACGACTGCTTCTTCTTCAGCGCCGACTGGCACGCGCTCACGACGAACTACCAGCAGACCGACACGCTGAAGCAGATGGAGCGCGAGATGTTCGTCGACTTCATCGCCGCGGGGATCGACCCGCAGCGGTCGACGCTCTTCATGCAGAGCCAGGTGAAGGAGCACGCGGAGCTCTACCTGCTCCTCGGCATGATCACGCCGCTCGGCTGGCTGGAGCGCTGCCCGTCCTACAAGGAGATGCGCGACAACGTCACCGACCGCGATCTCGCCCTGTACGGCTTCCTCGGCTACCCGGTCCTGATGACCGCGGACATCATCCTCTACAAGGCGACCCGCGTGCCGGTGGGCGCCGACCAGCTCGCGCACCTCGAGCTCAGCCGGGAGATCGTCCGGAAGTTCAACTCCCACTACGGCCCGGTCTTCCCGGAGCCGCAGCCCCTGCTCACAGAGGCGGCGAAGGTGGTCGGGACCGACGGCCGCAAGATGTCGAAGAGCTACGGCAACTCGATCGACCTCGGGGAGCCAGCCGAGGTGACGACCAGGAAGATCATGGGCATGGTGACCGACCCGGCGCGCAAGCGCCGCCAGGACCCCGGGAACCCGGACGTCTGCGGGATCTACTACCTGCACAAGATCTACAGCGCGCCGGAGACGATCGGCTGGGTCGATCGGGAGTGCAGGGTCGCCGGGATCGGCTGCGTGGACTGCAAGAAGAAGCTGCTGGAGCGGCTCCTGCCGGAGCAGGAGAAGATGCGCGATCGCCGCGAGAAGCTGCTCGCGCGGCCGCAGGAGGTGGAGGAGCTGGTGCAGCTCGGCAACTCGAAGGCCCGCGCGGTCGCGCAGCGGACCATGGAAGGCGTCCGCGCGGCGATGAAGCTCTAGCCGCCCCCTGACCGGCTGGTGGATGGTCGAGCGAGGTGACGAGACGGCCCGCGAGGCCGATGGCGCTGCCCCGGAGCCGCGGGCGCAGCCCGGGCCGTTCCGCGTCGCGCTGCCTCCGTTCCGCGCCGGGGAGCCGCCCTTCGAGGGGCCGCTAGACCTCCTGCTCCACCTGGTGAAGGAACACCAGGTCGAGATCTTCGACATCCCGATCGCGCGCATCACCGAGAGCTACCTGGAGACGCTCCAGGCGCTCCGCGACCTCGACATCGACGTCGCCGGCGAGTTCCTGCACATGGCGGCGCAGCTCATCCTCCTGAAGTCCCGGCTGCTGCTGCCGCGCACCGAGGTCGCCGAGGACGCGCCCACGCCGGAGGACCAGGGGGTCGATCCGCGCGCGGAGCTCGTCCGCCGGCTGCTCGAGTACCAGAAGTACAAGGACTCGGCGGAGCAGCTCGCGACGCAGGACCTGCTCGGCCGCGACGTCTTCACCCGCAACGTGCCGGTGGAGGCGGTGCC
>JBAVTL010000217.1:0-1761 GCA_049696175.1 Anaeromyxobacteraceae bacterium | reverse complement strand
CCCTCACCCTGACCCTCTCCCCCGGTGGGGGAGAGGGGAGCGATCAGGTGGGCAGCAGCTCCCGCTCGAGCCGGACGAAGTCCTCCGGCGGCGGCGCCTCGAAGACGAGCGGCGCGCCGGTGATCGGGTGCGGGAGCTCCAGCCGCGCGGCGTGGAGCATGACGCGGGGGATCGCGACCTCGCCGACGCGGCGGGGGCCGCCGTACCTGGGATCTCCGAGGAGCGACGCGCCGAGGTGGGCGAGGTGGACGCGGATCTGGTGCGTACGCCCCGTCTCGGGGCGGGCCTCTACGAGCGCGGCGTGCGGTCCTTCGCGCAGCGTCCGGTAGCGCGTCGCAGCCGGTTCGCCGCGCGGATCGACGAGCCGGAGGCCGGCGCGCTTCGGGTCCTTGCCGAGCGCCACCGCGATCCGCCCCTCGGACGGTGAGGGGGCCTTCGCGCAGAGCGCCAGGTAGGTCTTCTTCGGCACGCCGGTCCTGAAGGCCTCGGCGAGCGCAGCGGCGGCGGCCTTCGTCCGGGCGAAGACGGTGACGCCGCTCGTCTCGCGGTCGAGCCGGTGGACCAGGATCGCCTCGCTGCCCAGGAGCGCGGAGACCAGCGCCGGCAGCGTCCCGCGATCCGACGTGAGCGTCGCCTGCGCCGCGACGCCGGCGGGCTTGTCCACGGCGGCGATCTCGGCGTCGGAGTAGAGGAGGCGGACGGGGTCGAGCGCGCCGGGCGCGGCGGCCTCGCGGCCACCCTCCTCCAGGTTCGCGATGACCTGCTGGCCCGGCCACACCTTCCGCGCGGCGATCTTGCAGCGGTGGCCGTCGACGAAGACGCCGCCAGTGTCGATCGCGCGGCGGGCGAGCCCGCGCGCGATCCCTCCACGCGACGCGAGGAACCGGTCGAGCCGCTCCGCCTTCTCCGGTTCACCTACGACCAGCGAGATCCGCTTCAAGAGTGGGTCGGCGGGTGAGTCAGGAGTTGACCGGATTGGACGGGCAGGAGGCGCAGGCGCCGCCGGCAGCGGGCGTGCTGCAGCTCGGCTCCGCGGGCTTCGACTCGGCCCGCTCGCCCGGGGTGACGTGCGCGGGGCTCTTGCCGCCGTAGTCCGTGATGTAGAAGCCGGAGCCCTTGAAGGAGAACGAGCTCGCTGACATGAGCTTGCTCACCGGGCTTCCGCACGGCTCATGGGTCTCCAACGGAGCGTCCGACATCTTCTGGATGACGTCGAACTTCCCGCACTTCGGACACTGGTACTCGTAGATCGGCATCGCCGCGAATCTCCGCCCGGAAACGTAATCACGCCGGGCAAGCTGTCAAACCGGACCGCAGGAGCGGGCGCTCTCCATGCATGAGAGCGTCTGAAAAGCCTTTCCGGTTCGGCCGGGGAGGGGGAAGCTTTTATCATGGATGAGCAAGAGCGGATCCAGATCGAGCGCGACGTGGACCGGCTGATCGACGGGCTCGATGCGGAGCGCTTTCGCCACGTCGCCGGGATGGAGCCCGCTCCGTCGCTGACCCCCCTCTTCCAGGGTACGCCGGGCGCTGCCCACCGCGAGACGGTGAGCCGCCTGCGGGAGGCGGGGTTGAAGCCGCTCGCGGATCGGGTGGCAGCGCTCCGTGCGGAGCGGGCGTCTGCCGACGCGGAGGAGCGGTGGCGCGCGGCGGAGACGGACGCGACGGTCGAGGGACCTGACGGTCCCGTCGGCCTCGCCGAGGCAGAGCGGGCCCTGACGCAGGAGCGTGATGCCGAGCGGCGCGGCGCCTTCGCGAGCG
>JBAVTL010000216.1:0-1963 GCA_049696175.1 Anaeromyxobacteraceae bacterium | reverse complement strand
CGTCCATCAACGGATGCAGCACTTCGAACTTCCACCGGATTTGGTCCACGTCATTCACTACACCCTGAACCAAATCGCCTCATGTCCCATTCCGCGGACTTCAGTTAAATCCGCGCGAGCCCTAAGTACGACGGCCGCTGCAACATGACCGAGCTTGGATCGCTGGTCGCAGGGAGCACCGAGGCGATCGCCACCCTCGACTGGTACCCCGCGGACCACGCCTGGGCCGGCAACCTCAAGCGGGTGACGTCGCCCAACAATCACAGGAACGAGCGGTACTGGGTCGAGTACGAGTACGACGCGGTCATCGGCGCGTACGTCGAGAGGACGACCGACGCCCACGGCTACGTCTCCGAGGCGAGGCACGACTACGCGCTCGGCGAGAACGTCTGGACGAAGGATCTGAACGGCGAGGAGACCCTGCGCCAGTTCGACGGGTTCGGCCGGCTGTGGAAGATGGCGGCCCCCGGCTTCAGCCTGGGGAGCCCCACCGTCGAGATCGCCTACGCGCAGACGGCACCCGTCCCGCGAGCGCTCACCAAGAACCGGCTCCCGGACGGCCGGTCCCTCCAAACGGCCGTGCTGATGGACGGCATCGGGCGCGTGATCCAGACCAAGAAGACCGCGGAGGTCTGGACCGGTTCACTGGAGGGCACGCGGGTCGGCTGGTCCGTCACCGGCCACCAGCGCTTCGACGTGATGGGTAGGGTCGTTGAGCAGGGACAGCTCTTCTTCGACCCGACCCTCGCCCAAGGCTTCACGACGGGCGTTCCGCGGAACCCGACGCGGCTCTTCTACGACGTCCTCGGGCGCACCCTGCAGACGGTCGAGCCGAACGGCGCGCTGACGCGCGTCCAGTTCGGGTTCGGGCAGGCGTCGGGGGCGGGGATCACGCGGCGCAAGACCACCTCGGTGGACGCGCTCGGGAAGGTGCGGGTCGTCTACCAGGACGCCACCGAACGCACCGTCGCCGTAGAGGAGCACGTCGAGGGGCGGACGCCTACCACGCACTACGCGTACGATCGGCTCGGCCAGCTCGTGGGGGTGATCGACGCGGCAGGGAACCGGACGAAGGTCGAGTACGACCTCCTGGGCCAGCGCACCCGGCTCGACAACCCGGACACGGGCGCCACGAGCTTCGCGTACGACCTCGCGGGCAACCTGACCTCCCGGCGCGACGCGCGGAAGGTCGTGACGACCTACGTCTACGACTTCGAGCGGCTGAAGGAGATCCAGTACCCGAACGCCGCGCGGAACGTCGTCTACGAGTACGGGGCTCCCGGGGCGGCCGAGAATGGCGCCGGGAGGATCACCTGGGTCAAGGACGAGGTGGGGACGGAGACCCGTGGCTACGACGTGCTGGGCAACATGGCCCTGTCTACGCGGTCGGTCGAACCGCTGAAGCCTGGGGACGTGGCCCACACCTTCACGACCACGTTCAAGTTCGACGTCTACGGCCGGATGCTGTCGATGGTCTACCCGGACGGCGAGGGGCTCACCTACCGCTACGACGCGGGTGGGCTGCTCTCGTGGGCGCAGGGGGCGCGGCCGGCGACCAAGTGGGCCCCGGCCCAGACCGAGACCTACCTCGGGGCGCTGCTCTACGACGAGTTCGGCCAGCGCAGGTACCAGCGGGTCGGCAACGGCGTGGTCACGAAGTACGACTACGAGCCGCTGACGCGCCGCCTCGCGTGGCTCCACACGCAGAAGCCCGGGGAGCGGGTCTTCCAGAACCTGACCTACCGGTACGACCTGGTCGGGAACGTCCTGGGGGTGAAGAACGGGCTCGGTGAGCCCGTGCCGCCGCACGCCGGGACGGTAGACTACGAGTACAAGTACCTATGACCGTGTCAACCTGGGTCGGCGTTCGCCCGTGGTGGCGGGGGTTTGGCGGACGCCTCGCGAGGGACGCGGTGAGTAGAGGCGAGGCCGAGGACGTAGCGGACGACGCGTGCCTTCTTGA
>JBAVTL010000215.1:0-2329 GCA_049696175.1 Anaeromyxobacteraceae bacterium | reverse complement strand
GCCGGGAGGAGGCTCGCTCGCGGCGGGTGCTGGCGGCGGGCCGGCGCGCGGCGGGATCGGGAGCGGAACGATCGCGGCCGGAGGCGCGGCACGCGGAGCGGGGACGACCGGGGACGGCGCTGTGGGTGGCACCGCCGACGGCGGGAGCGGCTCCGCCTTCGCCGACGCGTCGCTCTCGCCCTCGACCGCCGTGATCACCAGGACCTCCTCCACGCGCGTGGGGTCGACCGCCGGGATGACGTCGGCCGACTGGAACAGGCCGTGCGGGCGGCGCTGGATCCGGGTCACGGTCCCCACGAGGAGGCCTCGCGGGAACACCCCGTCGGTCCCCGAGGTCACGAGGCGATCGCCCTCGATCATGTCCTCGCTCCTCAGCGCGTACTCCAGCCGCGAGGACTCGGGCTTGCCGTTGCCGCGGACGTTGGCGCGCGCGCGGGTGCGCTCCACACGCACCGCGATGGAGGAGTTGCGGTCGATGACGAGCAGCACGTCGGCGGTGTGGCCAGTGACGGCCCGGATCCGGCCGACCACCCCGTCGGCGACCACCACCGGCATCATCCGCGCGAGCCCGTCGTCGCCCCCGCGATCGAGCGTCAGCGTCTGGAAGCCCGCCGGCCCCATCCCGACGCCGATCACGCGGGCGCTGGTCCAGCGGCGCCCGGGCATCGCCTCGGAGAGCGCGAGGAGGCGCCGCAGCCGGTCGTTCTCGAGCTGCTGCTGGCGCAGCCGCTCGTTCTCGATCCGGAGCGCGGTCACGTCGTGGAGCAGCTCGCCGGCCCGATCGTGCGCCCCCCGGAGCGCGACGTAGCCGTTCCAGCCCCGCAGCACCCCGGTGACGGACCAGGAGAGCAGCCGCTCGAGTGGAGAGGTGATGACGAGCACGATCCTGTCGACGCGCGAGCGCTCGCCCGGCGCCTTCGCGTGCGCCACGTAGACGCCGAGGGGGACGAGGAGCAGGGCGGCGACGAGGATGAGCTCGCGGTAACGCCGAATCAGTGCGAGCAAGAGAACCCCGAAGACCCCGTAACCGCTTGCATTCTATCCGGCCTCGACTAGGGTGTTCAACCTTCCATCCGGCGCTCTCCGCGCCGTCGCCATCCGACTCGGGGCAACGACTCTCATGCTCGATAAAGTGCGCCAGAACAAGGGCGGATTCATCACCTGGACCTTCCTCGGCGCAATCATCGTCGTCTTCATCGTGTCCTTCGGCCCGGGCTCCTACGACAAGGGCTGCGCGCCCTCCGCCCCGACCTGGGCCGCCAAGGTGAACGGCGTGACGCTGCCGGCCTCCGAGTTCGAGCGTGAGTACGAGAACCTGCTCCGCTTCTACCAGCAGTTCGGCCAGGCGCCCACCCGCGAAATGGCCGCACAGATCGGCCTGCCTGGCCAGGCGCTGGATCGGATCGTCGACCGGGAGCTCGTCGTCCAGGAGGGCGCCCGCCAGGGCATCGTGGTCACCGACGCGGAGATCTCGCGGACCGTCCACGAGATGAGCGCCTTCCAGTCCGGCGGGCGCTTCGACTTCGACCTGTACGAGCGGACCGCCAGGAACGTCGCGGGCTCCGCCGGGAAGTACGAGGCGCTCCTGCGGAAGGACCTGCTCTACCAGAAGACGACGCAGGCGCTGCGGCAGACCGTGAAGGTCTCGGAGGCCGAGGTCCGGCAGGCCTGGACCGACGAGCAGGACCGCGCGTCCCTCAGCTACGTGCGCTTCCCCCTCGCGGCCGCGCAGGCCGCGGCGAAGCCGTCCGACGCCGAGGTCGCCGCGTTCGCGGACCGCGAGGCGTCGCGGATCGAGAAGCTCTACAAGGAGAGCCCCGCCCGGTTCGAGCGTAAGCAGCGGGCCCACGTCCGTCACCTGCTCGTCCGCGCCCCCGAGACGGCGGACGCGGCTGGCGACGCCGCCGCGCGCGCCAAGGCGGAGGCCGCCGCCGCCCGGATCGCGAAGGGCGAGCCCTTCGAGAAGGTCGCCGCGGAGGTCTCCGAGGACATCGCCACGAAGGCCGGCGGGGGCGATCTCGGCTTCATCTCTCAAGAGCTGGTCGATCCAGCCTTCGCCGAGGCCGCGTTCAAGCTCGCGCCCGGCCAGATCTCCCCCCCGGTCCGGACCTCGTCGGGCTGGCACCTCATCCAGGCGGTCTCGGTGGAGGCCGCGCGCACCACGCCGCTCGCGGAGGCCCGCGTCGAGCTCGCGCGCGAGCTCCTCACCAAGGAGAAGGGACACGCCCTGGCGATGCAGCGCGCCCAGGCGGCCCTCGCCGCGCTGAAGGCCGGCCGCGCCCTCTCCGCGCTGTTCCCTGCCAAGAACCCGCCGAAGCTGGGTGAGCAG
>JBAVTL010000214.1:0-1942 GCA_049696175.1 Anaeromyxobacteraceae bacterium | reverse complement strand
ACCGGGGCCTTCGCGCCCTGCGTCTTGCGCCCCGCCGGCACGCCCTTCGCCGGCCCCTTCTTGTAGCCGCCCTTGAAGACGCCCTTGGGGCTCCCGCCCCTCGGCCCCTTCTTCGCCGGGCCCTTCTTCGCCGGCCCCTTGGTGGCGAACGCCTTCTTGGCCGGGCCCTTCGTGGCGAACGCCCTCTTCGCCGGCCCCTTCTTCACGAACGACTTCCTGGTCGGTGCCTTCTGCTTCGTCGCCATCGCGCTCCTCGCCCTACCGGATTTGGCCTTCGCCCTCGACCACGAACTTCTGGGTCGTGAGCTCGGCGAGCCCCATCGGCCCGAAGGCGTGGAGCTTGGTGGTGGAAATGCCGATCTCGGCGCCGAGCCCGAGCTCGCCGCCGTCGTTGAACCGCGTAGACGCGTTGATCATCACGGCGCTCGCCGTCACCTCGCGCTCGAACCGCCGCGCGCTCGCGAGGTCCCGCGTCAGGATCGCCTCGGTGTGGAGCGAGCCGAAGCGCGCGATGTGGTCGAGCGCGCCGTCCAGGCCGGGGACCACGCGCACGGCGAGGATCTTGTCGAGGAACTCGAAGCCGAAGTCCGCCGGCTTCGCCGGGATCGCCTTCACGCCTGCGCGCTGGAGGATGGTGAGCGACGTGGGATCGCAGCGCAGCTCCACGCCCGCGTCGGCGAGCGCCTTGCCGACGGCGGGCAGCAGCTTGCCCGCCGCGCCGCGGTGGACGAGGAGGCACTCCAGCGCGTTGCAGACGCCCGGGCGCTGCACCTTGCCGTTGAGCGCCAGCCGGATCGCGTCGTCGGGCTTCGCGGTCGCGTCGAGGAAGAGGTGGCAGACCCCCATGTAGTGCTTCACGACCGGGACGCGCGACCGCTCGGCCACCGCGCGGATCAGCCCGGGGCCGCCGCGGGGGATCGCGAGGTCGATCAGGTCGTCCAGGGCGAGCAGCGCGAAGGTCGCCTCGCGCTCCGGCGTCGGGACCACCTGGACGCTCTCGGCAGGCAGCCCCGCCTTCGCGAGCCCGTCCCCGAACGCGGCGGCGAGCGCGAGGGAGGACTGGAGCGCGTCGGAGCCCGGGCGGAGGATCGCGGCGTTGCCGCTCTTCACGCAGAGGGCCGCCGCCTCGATCGTCACGTTGGGGCGCGCCTCGTAGACCATCAGGACGACGCCGAGCGGGATCCGCACCTTCTTGACCGAGAGGCCGTTGGGGCGCCGCCAGCTGCTCGTCACCTCGCCCACCGGGTCGGCGAGCGCGGCCACGTCGCGGAGCGACTTCGCGATGGCGTCGATCCGCTGCGGGTCGAGCGCGAGCCGGTCGAGGAAGGCGGCGCTCTCGCCGGCCCTCTTCGCGGCCGCCACGTCCCGGGCGTTCGCCGCCAGGATCGCCTTCTGGTGCGCCTTCAGCGCGTCGGCCGCCGCCAGCAGCGCGGCGTCCTTCCTCCGCGTGTCGGCGTGCGAGAGGACGCGCGCGGCCGCCTTCGCGCCCTGCGCGAGCGACCGCATCCGCTCGCCCAGGCTCGCCGCTTCCTTCGTTGCTTTGGCCATTAGAGGGAGGGCTCCGCTTCTCAGTCCAGCAGGACCATGTCGTCCCGGTGGACGACCTCGTCAAGGTACTTATACCCGAGCGCGCGCTCGATCTCGCTCGTCTTGAGGCCGGCGATGAGGCGCGTCTCGTCGGCGCCGTACCCCGCGAGGCCGCGGGCGAACGGGCGGGAGGGATCTACCGCGACGTCCACCGGGTCGCCGACGCCGAACGCCCCCTGGACCCCCTTGACGCCGGACGGCAGCAGGCTCTTGCCTCCCTCGACGAGGGCGCGCTTCGCGCCGGCGTCCACGAGGATGATCCCCTTCCCCCTCGCCGCGGCGGCGAGCCACCCCTTGCGGGAGCTGAGCCGCTCCGCGCCGGCGGCGAAGACCGTCCCGACCGGCTCGCCCGCGA
>JBAVTL010000213.1:0-2168 GCA_049696175.1 Anaeromyxobacteraceae bacterium | reverse complement strand
ACCGGACGCGGCACGGCCGCGACCGGACGAGCCACGGCGGCCGGCCGGGCCGGACGCTCGCCACCGACATCCACCTCGCCCATGTCGACGCGGCCGCGGAAGCTGGCGCCGTCGACGATGATGACGCGGGGAGCGTTGATGTCGCCGATCATCCGCCCTTCGCGGGTGATCTCGATGCTCTCGGTGGCCGTCACGTTGCCGACGACCACGCCGGAGATCACGCAGTTGCGGACCTGGACCTCGGCCTTGACGATACCGGTCGGCTCGACCACGAGCGTCTTGGTGAGCGTCACGGTCCCCTCGACGCGACCACGGACCGTCAGGTCCTCGTCGCCCGAGAGGCTACCGTTGATGAGGATCGATTCGCCGATGATGGTGCTGCCGTCGAGGGTCGCCACGGCCTACTTGCCCCGCCCTTCCTTGACGTCCATGTCGACGTTGCCCTTGAAGATGGCGCCGTCGGCGATGAGGATGCGCGGCGCGCGGATGTCGCCGACGACCTTGCAGTCGGTCTTCAGCTCCACCTTGTCGCTCGCGCCGATGTTCCCGGTCACCTGACCGGAGACCTCGACGTTCGCCGTCTCGATGTCGGCCTCGATCACGCCCGAGCTCTCGACGAAGAGGCTCTCCTTCAGGCTGATCTTGCCCTTCACCGTTCCCTGGATCACCAGGTCCTCGTCACCGGAGATCTCTCCGTCGATGACGATGGAGCTGCCGATGACCGTCTGCGCGCCGCCACGGGACGCCGAAACCTTTTCGATCGCTGCCATCTAGAAGTCCTCCGGAAGCTTTACGTCCATCTCGATGTAACCCTTGAACCGCGCGCCGTCCTCGATGACGACGCGGGGGGCCTTGATGTCTCCAACCACTGCCGCGGACGAGGAGATGGTCACCTGATCTCCCGCGACGATGTCGCCGTTCATCTGGCCGTGGACCACGAGGTCCGTCAGCTCGACGTCGGCGAGCACGCGACCACCTTGCTCGATGGTCAGCTTGTCCCTGAGCGCGACGGTGCCCTCGATCTGGCCCTCCACGACGACGTCGCCTGAGCCCGACAGGTTTCCTCTGACGACAGTGCCGCGCCCGATGATGCCGCTGGTTTCAGCCATGTTTTCCTTCCTCGATGAGGCGGAGCGCAGGATAGAAGCCCGCTCCTTCGAACGTCAACGCATTTCACCCGACGCCGCGGGCGCGCGCTGCACGAGCCACCCTACCGCGTCTTCGATCGGGCGTGTGCGATCACGCTCGTTGAAAATCTCGTGTCGGAAGCCTGCATACACGGTCAGGTGCTTCTCGGCCGATCCCGCGCCGTCGACGAACCGCCGGGTCGCCGCGAGGTCCGCGATCGGGTCCGCCCCAGCCGCCAGGACGAGCAGCGGCGCCCGGAACTCCTCAGCGCGGCGGAGGGCCTCGCCGTGCGCCCGCTCCGCCTCGACGAACCAGCGCGGTGTGGTCGCGCGGCCGTAGAGGTGGTCGCGCGCCGTCCATCCCTGGAGCTCCTCGTCGGAGGTCAGGTCGCCGAAGTCTATGCCGGTCCGGATCGACAGCCACGGCACGACCTTACCGACGAGCCGCGCGCCGAGCTCCTTGAGGAGCGGCGGGCGGTGGGCGAAGCCGAAGAACGGCGACGAGAGGACGAAGCCCCCCACGCCGTGCTCCCGCCCCATCGCCCAGAGCGCCGCCACGAGCGCCCCCTGGCTGTGGGCGACGACGAAGCGCGGGCGCTCCGGGTGGTCCTTCCGAAGCTTCTCGTGGAAGACGTCGAGGTCCGAGACGTAGTCGCCGAAGGAGTCCACGTACCAGCGGCGGCCGTCGGACTGGCCGTGCCCGCGGAGGTCCACGAGGGCGGCCTCGAACCCCTCCCTGACGAGCGCCGAGACGAGCGCCGGATACCGCCCGGAGTGGTCGCCCGCGCCGTGGAGGACGATCACCGTCGCGCGCGGAGACCGGGGGACGTAGCGCTGCCAGAAGAGCCGGATGTGGTCGTGCGCGTGGAGGAATCCCTCCTGATGCTCCGCGCGATCCGGTGGCGGAAAGATGGGGATGCTCATCCGCGCGGGACGCTAGGCCCGGCGGCCACCCGAGTCAAGGCGAGGCCGGCGCGACGGCGGCCTCGGCGCCGCGCAGCTTCCGCTCGATCGCGGAGCGCAGGCGCAGCGCCTCGGCGG
>JBAVTL010000212.1:0-5280 GCA_049696175.1 Anaeromyxobacteraceae bacterium | reverse complement strand
CCGAAGCGCGGCGCCGCCGACGTGGAGGCGCGCCTGGGCGCGCGGCGTCTCGTCTCGGAGGCCGACGGAGAAGCGAGATGGCCGTATCTGTCAGCGTGTCGAGGCAATGGCGGCCCGGTAGATACATTGCCGTCAATGAGGAGTGATCTGGTGAGCGAAATGGATTCAATCCCGGCTTCCGGGGCAGGCAGGCGAGCGCTGGTCGTCACTGCTGTCGTCGCGGCAGTGGTCTCCGGGGGCGTGGGCTTCGCCCTCGGCCGCGCCGGCGGTGGCGGCAGTCCTCTGGACGGCCGCCCGTCTGGCGGCGCCGTCCTCGCGCGATTCGACGGCGAGAAGGTGACCGCCGGCGAGCTCGACGCGCTCGCGGGGCCGAAGGACGCTCCGCTCCGCGCGCAGCTCGCGGACCCTGCGGCGCGGAAGGAGTTCGTCGAGGGATGGACGCGGACGCTCCTGCTCGCCCGGCGCGCCGAGGCGAAGGGCTTCCACCGCACGCACGAGTTCGTGCGGAGCTACGCCCAGGAGCTGTCTACCGCCTTCGTCGAGAAGGAGCTGGAGGAATCGTCTGCGGGCCGGCCGCCGAGCGACGACGAGCTGCGCGGCTGGTTCAACGAGCACGAGACGGAGCTGCAGCGGCCGGAGCGGGTGCGGCTCGCGATCATCACGTTCGACGCGCCGGACGCCGCAGCGCGGGCGAAGAAGCAGGGCGTGGCCCAGGCGGCGCTCGATGCGGCTCGCCAGCGCCCACTGGATCAGCAGGCGTTCGGGAAGCTCGCGCGGCTCCGCTCGGAGGACCCGCGCACCCAGGCGCTCAACGGTGAGCTGCCACCGATGAGCCGGGAGGAGCTGGCGTCGGCCTATGGACCGGAGCTGGCCGCCGCGGCCTTCGAGCTGAGCGAGGCGGGGGCGATCCTCCCGCGCGTCGTCGAGACGCCGAGCGCGCTGCACGTCGTCAAGCTGATCGTCCGTGAGCGGGAGCAGCGGCCGGCGTTCGACGAGGTGAAGGAGGTGCTCCGGCAGCGGCTGACGTCTGAGCGGCGGTCCAGGGGGCGCAAGGACGTCGTGGAGGCCGCGGTGCGGGCCGCGGGCATGAAGGTCGACGAGAAGGCGATCGCGGGGATGTAGGGCAGGGGCGCCGAGGGGCGCAACGGGTTCGTGGGCAGGGAAGGGCCCCCGGTCTTCCGGGCAGCCTTCGAGGAGAGAGAATGTCCAGGCACTACACGGTGAGTCTTAGCGTCGCCGCCTCGCTCACGCTGGCCGCCGCAGCCGGCTGTTCCGGCGGCGGGAAGCCGACCGCCGCCACACCCTCGGGCACCGAGCGGATCGTACGGGTCGAGCAGGCGATCCCGGATCAGTACCTCGTCCTCCTCGCACCTGGTGACGCAGCCGCGGATCTGGTCGCGGCCAGCGTCGCGAAGGATCACGGCGTCACGGTCCTGAACGTCTACCAGCACGCGCTGCGCGGCTTCTCCATGCGTGCGAGCCTCGCCGCAGCCGGCGCCGTCGCGCTCGATCCGCGCGTGGCGCGCGTCGAGCAGGACGGCGTCGCCCGGGCGGCTGCCGTCGCGTGGCAGTACGGTCCGACGTGGGGGCTGGACCGCGTGGATCAGCACGGCGCGACGCTCGACGGCCGGTACGGATGGGACGACCGGTGGACGGGACGGGGGGTGGACGCCTTCGTGCTCGACACGGGGGTGTATGCAGCCCACCTCGACTTCGGCGGGCGCGCGTCCTTCGCGTATGACGCCCTCGGCGAGGGGATCACGGGGGACTGCAGCGGTCACGGCACCCACGTCGCCGGGACGATCGCCGGGTCGAGTTACGGGGTCGCGAAGGGCGTCACGGTCCGGTCAGTGCGCGTGCTCGACTGCAGCGGGAACGGCAGCGCCTCGAGCGTCGTCGCCGGCCTCGACTGGGTGATCGCGAACCACGCTGGCCCCTCGGTCGCCAACCTGAGCCTCTTCGCCGGTCCGTCACCATCCATGGACGCGGCCGTGGCGGCGGCGACGGCGCACGGGATCGTGGTCGTCGCGGCGGCGGGCGACGGCGGCAAGGACGCGTGCAACGTCTCCCCGGCACGCGCCCCGAGCGCGCTCACTGTCGCGGCCACGCTGCAGGAGCCTCCCGCGGTGGTTGGCGATCCTCCGCTCGACGTGCTCGCGCCGTTCTCGAACGTCGGCGACTGCGTCGACTTCGTCGCCCCTGGCGCCGGGATCGTGTCGGCCTGGAGCTCGAGCGCCGTCGCGGACCTCACGCTCTCCGGGACCTCGATGGCGGCGCCGCACGTGACGGGAGCCGTCGCGCTCCAGCTCTCCCGCACACCGAACGCCTCGCCGCAGGAGGTCGAACGCAGGCTGATCGCCCGCGCGACTCGCGCGCCGGTGGGCGCGGTCGCGTTCACGCCGGATCGGCTCCTCTTCACGCGTGGGGTGGAAGTCACGCCGGAGCTGGATGATGTCGCCCCCACCGTCTCGATCTCGGCTCCGGTCGTCGGCGGCGCGCTCACGGGGACGGTGAGCGTGAAGGGGACGGCGGCGGACGACTACGGCCTCACCAGGGTCGAGTTGCTCGTGGACGGGCGCTGGCGAGGCAGCAGCGCGGCGTCGCCGTTCGACATCCCGTGGGACACGACGACTGCGCTCGATGGCTCCCACACCCTCGTGGCCAGGGCCTACGACTCGGCCGGGAACGCCACCGACTCGGCGGCGATCACGGTGACGGTGAGCAACCCCGGCGTCGCCCACCTGGACGGCGCTCTGGGCGTCGCGCGCTGCGAGACGCTCGCGTCGTCCTGCGACTCCCGCGACCTCGTGATGGGGCGCGCGGGGCTCGGCCCGGAGCGGCACGCGCCGAGCGCGCTCCGTGACCCGTGCGACGCCGACCCGGCTGGCTGCACCTGCCACGACGGCGAGATCGGCTCGTACCTGGTCGACGAGTCGATCGAGCGGGTCCGGGTCATCTCTGAGGACGGCAACGCGATCGCGACGGGGGCCAATGCCCGGGTTGAGGTCGACGTCTTCGTCGGCGCCGATCTCGGGGACTTCCTCGACATCTATGTGTCGCCCACCGCCAGCCCGACTGCGTGGCGCCACGTGATCACGCTCACCCCGGCGGCCTCCGGCGCGCAGACGCTCTCGGCGCCATTCACCCTGGCGGCCGGCTCGCAGCAGGCGGTCCGGGCCGCGTTCCGGTACGGAGGGGTCGCGGCGACCTGCACGACCGGAGGACAGGACGACCGGGACGACCTGGTGTTCGAGGTGGGGACCGGGACGGCCGACGCCGTCGCGCCGACGGTGGAGATAGTCGCACCCGTCGCCGGCGCCGTGCTGGCGGAGAGCACGACGGTCGAGGTGGCGGCGGCCGACGATCGCCTCCTCTCCAAGGTGATGGTGACGGCGGCCGACTGGAACGGGAAGACCTACCCGATCGCCCAGCTCACCGCCGCGCCGTACACGGTGGGCTGGAACGGCGCGCTCCTCCCCAACGGCCAGTACGTCCTGCGGGCAGTCGCGCACGATGGCGCCGGCAACACTGCGACCGACGAGGTGGCGATCACGCTGGCCGACCTCGCAGGGCCGACGATGGCGGTCCTTGAGCCGCTCGCGGGGACGGTCCTGCCGTCCAACCTGATCCGCGTGAACGCTAGCGCTTCCGACGCTGGCGCGGTGAAGAAGGTGGACCTGCTGGTCGACGGCGTCTTCCAGGGGACGGACGTCACGGCCCCGTGGGCGTTCGAGCTGCGCGCCCCTGCGAACGGCACCTACATGCTGAAGGTGCGCGGGACCGATCTTCAGGGGAACGTGGCCGAGTCGTCGCCGGTGACCGTGCAGGTCAACGACGTGACGGCCCCCGACGTGAAGGTGGTCGCGCCCGCCGAAGGGGCGACCGTGCCCAACAGCGTCACGTTCAGGGTGGACCCGACCGACGACAGCGGCATCAGGAAGGTGGAGTTCTTCCTGGACGGCGTCTCCCTGGGCACCAACACGGGCGGCCCCTGGGAGATCCCGTACGACTTCTCGCGCTCGCCCAACGGGAGCTACGTCTTCTCGGCGAGCGCGTACGACGGCGTGGGCAGCGTCGGGCAGGCGAGCGTGACGGTCAAGCGCGACGACAGGCAGAAGCCGACGGTGAGCGTCACCTCGCCGACGCCCGGCTCCTATCTCAGCGGTGAGGTCATGCTGACCGCGTCGGCCTCCGACGAAAGCGCGGTGCAGCGGGTTGAGTTCTGGCTCCAGAGGCCGAACACGACCTTCACGATGAAGGTGGGCGAGGTCACCGCCAGCCCCTGGGAGTTCAAGCTGTCCAGCAATACCGTCCCGCCAGGCTGGTGGTGGCTCTACGCCGTGGCCTTCGACTACGCGGGTAACTTCGGCGTCCCGGCCGGGCCCACGCTCGTCGCGATCGGCGACGTCACGCCGCCCACCACCGCGCTCGTTGCGCCGGCGAGCGGGCTGAAGCTCGTGAGCGGGTCCATCCGGGTGGCGGCCGACGCCGCAGATCCCGGCGGCACGCTGGCGAAGGTCGAGCTGCTCGTGGACGGCGCTCCGTTCGCGACGCTAACGGCCTCGCCGTTCGAGGCGATGCTCGACACGACGACCGTGATGAACGGCGACCACGTGCTCTCGAGCAAGGCGTACGACAAGGCGGGGAACACCGCGGTGAGCACGCCAGTGTCCATCAACGTGCTGAATCCCGGCGCCTCGTATGATCCCGTGGCTGGCGCCCCGACCTGCGACACCGTCTCGTCGTACTGCCACACGGGGATCCTCTTGATGGGACGCGGGCAGCTGGGCCCGGAGGCGAACGCCTCCAACACCGTGGACGGCTGCCCCGACGGTGCGGTGGGCACCTACGGGATCGACGAGTCGATCGAGCACCTCGCGATCTCGTCGCTCGACGGCGCCATGCTCACTGGCGGGAAGCTCGCGCGGGTCGAGGTCAGGGCCTACGTGGCCGACCCGGTCTACGACCGGCTCGACGTCTACGTCGCGGCCAATCCCGCCGCGCCCCAGTTCGTCAAGCTGGCGACGGTGGCTCCGACGGTGGCCGGCGAGCAGACCCTCTCGGTGAACGTTCCGCTCGCGCACTCCGAGCGGCAGGTGATCCGCGTCGCGCTCCGCGGAGGCGGCGCCGCGGAGGCGTGCGGCGCCACGGGCTACCTATGACCGTGTCAACCTGGGTCGGCGTTCGCCCGTGGTGGCGGGGGTTTGGCGGACGCCTCGCGAGGGACGCGGTGAGTAGAGGCGAGGCCGAGGACGTAGCGGACGACGCGTGCCTTCTTGA
>JBAVTL010000211.1:0-3724 GCA_049696175.1 Anaeromyxobacteraceae bacterium | reverse complement strand
CTCCTGCTCGGCGCGGCCGGGATCCTCGGCGAGCGCGGGCAGGCGCTGAGCGCGGTGGGGCCCGACGCCGGGGAGGTCTTCGTACACGGCGAGTACTGGCAGGCCCGCAGCGCCCTCCCCATCGCCGCCGGCGCGCGCGTGCGCGTCAGGGCCCTGAAGGGGCTCGTCCTGACCGTTGAGTCCGACCCACCTGCGGAAGGATAGTGACCCACATGCCTCCCTTCGGCCTGATCGTCGCGGCAGCGCTCGTCATCCTCTTCTTCCTCTCCGGCGTCCGGATCATCAACGAGTACGAGCAGGGCGTGGTGCTCCGGCTCGGGCGCTTCGCCGGGCTCCGGACCGCGGGGCTCAAGTGGATCATCCCGTTCGTCGACCGGATGGTCATCATCGACATGCGCGTCACCGCCGAGCAGGTGCCTCCCCAGGACGTGATCACGCGCGACAACGTCTCGGTGAAGGTGAACGCGGTGATCTACTTCCGCGTCCTCCAGGCCGACCGCGCCTTCCTGCAGGTGACCGACTTCCTCTTCGCGACGAGCCAGATGGCGCAGACGACGCTCCGGTCGGTCCTCGGTCAGGTGGAGATGGACGACCTGCTCGCCCAGCGCGACAAGATCAACCGGCAGCTCCAGGAGATCATCGACAAGCACACCGAGCCCTGGGGCGTGAAGGTCACGGCGGTCGAGGTGAAGCAGGTCGATCTCCCCGAGGAGATGCGGCGCGCGATGGCGAAGCAGGCCGAGGCCGAGCGGGAGCGGCGCGCCAAGATCATCGCGGCCGAGGGCGAGCTGCAGGCCTCCGAGAAGCTGGGGCAGGCGGCCGACGTGATCGGCCGATCGCCGGGAGCGCTCCAGCTCCGGTACCTGCAGTCGCTGGTCGAGATCTCGGCGGAGAAGAACTCGACCATCCTGTTCCCGCTGCCGATCGAGCTCGTGAAGCCGTTCATGGACATGGGGAAGACGAAGTAGGCGGGCGGCGCGCACCTTCCATTTCCCGCGTCCCCTGTTAGAGTCTGCGCCCTAGATGGCCGCCCAGGACAACAAGCGCGTCGCGAACCGGCTGCATCACGAGCTGCCCGTCGCCTATCGCTCGGTCGGCAGCTTCCTCACCGACTGGGCGACCAACATCAGCCAGGGTGGCCTCTTCATCAACACGCGCAAGACGCTGCCGGTCGGGACCGAGGTCAAGATCCTGATCCAGCTCCCCGGCGCCGCCTTCCCGTTCGAGCTGCACGGCAACGTCGCCCGCGTCACCGAGTTCGACAACGCGGCGAACATGGTCCCCGGCATGGGGATCCAGTTCATCGGCCTCGACGACGCGAGGAAGCGCGAGATCGACGAGTTCGTGACGCGCCTCCGCAGGGAGTTCGGCGAGGGCTGAACCCTCTCGCGCCGTCGCCTTGCCCACCTCCCTCGAGATCGACGGCCTCGCCCCTGGCGGCGAGGGGTTCGGGCGTCTCGGCGCGCGCCCGGTCTTCGTCCCGTTCACCGCCCCCGGCGATCTGGTCGAGCTCGACGTCCCGGAGGGCGACGAGGCCGCCCACGTCGCGGCGTTCCGGGTAGTGCGGCTAGGGCCGGATCGCGTCCAGCCGCCGTGCCGCCACTTCGGGCCGGGCGGAGGCGAGCGCGAGTGCGGGGGCTGCGAGTGGCTCCACCTCGCCTACGCGCGGCAGCTCGCGGCGAAGGAGAGGGCCTTCTCGGAGACGCTGCGCAGGATCGGGAGGCTCGACCCGGCGGCCATCGGCCTGGGGCCGATCGTGCCGTCGCCGCGGCCGCTCCGCTACCGGTGCCGCGCCAAGTTCCACTTCGACCGCGCGAGCGCGAAGCTCGTCTTCTTCCGGCGTCGATCGCACCTGCCGGTCCGGCTCGAGGAGTGCCAGCTGCTGGTGGAGGGGCTCGACGCGCTGCGGTCCGCGGTCGGTCCCGCGCTCGCGACGGTGCGGCTGTCGCCGCGCGAGGTGGCGCTGGAGTGGTCGGAGCGCGAGGGGAGGGGCGCCGCGCTCCTGGTCCTCCCCGAGCTGACGCCGGGCGCGCGGGAGCGGGCCGAGGCGCTGCTAGCGGCCGTTCCGGCGCTCGCGGGGCTGGTGCTGCAGGCCGAGGGCGCTCCGTCCGACACGGTCGGCGACCCGGTCCTCACGCACGACCGCTTCCCGGGGGCGCCGGAGCGCGGGATCCAGCGGTCGCGCCCGGACGTCTTCCAGCAGGCGAACCGCTTCTCGAACGCCCTGCTCGTGGACGAGGCGATCCGGCTGCTCGCGCCGGACGGCGAGGAGGTGCTGGAGCTCTTCTGCGGCGCCGGCAACTTCACCGGTCCGCTCCTCGAGCGCGCCGCCCACGTCGCGGCCGTGGAGGCGCAGGGGCCGGCGCTAGAGCTCGCCCGGCGCGATCTGACGGGGCCGAAGGGGCGCTTCTTCGCAGGGAAGGCCCTCGACCTGGCGCGCGCGTTCGCGAGGGAGCGGGGCGAAGGGGCGCGCCACTTCACCCGCGTCCTGCTCGATCCGCCGCGCGACGGCGCGAAGGGGATCGGCTCGGCGCTGCGCGATCTCGGCGTGGAGCGGGCCGTCTACGTCTCCTGCGACCCGGCCACCTTCGCCCGTGACCTCAAGGAGTGCGTCGGTGTGGGGCTGCGCATCGCCGCCGTCCAGCCGTTCGACCACTTCCCGCAGACCCACCACGTGGAGGGGGTCGCCCTGCTGGTGCGGTGACGGGAGGGCTGACGCCGCGCGTCAGGCCGTGACCCGGCGGTGACAGGGAAAGCGCAGCCTCACCTCAGAATGAACACACGGCTTCCCGTCTCCCGCTTCGCGCACCGCACGCTCCCCGCCATCCTCGAGTCGATCGCGCGCGAGCAGGCTGGCCGCGTCTTCATCCGCTGGATCGACCCGGGAGCGCCCTCGGCGCCTCCTCGCGAGATCACCTTCGCCGGCTTCGCGGAGGGCGCCTCCCGCGGCGCCGCCTTCCTCCGGCGCGCGGGCGTCGGCGCGGGTGATCGCGTCCTCCTCTTCGCGGAGAACTCACCGGAGTGGCAGTACCTGTCGCTGGGCGCCCAGCTGCTGCGCGCCGAGCCGGCCGCCGTCTTCGCGAGCCTCGCGCCGGAGCAGGTGCAGGCGATCGCCCGGCGCGTGCGGGCGCGGGTGCTCTTCGCGGCGACCAGGGCGCAGTGGGAGAAGCTCCGTCCCGTGGTCGGCGACCTCGCCGCCGCCGGTCTTCGCGCAGTCGTGTGCGGCGAGCCGCTCGCTCCGGACGAGCTCCCCTCGGGTGTCGAAGGGCTCCGGCTCGACGACGCGGTCGGCGAGAGCGCCGCGACGCTCCCACCGGGGGAGCTCGCCAGGCTCGCGTCGGCGGTCGGCCCCGAGGACCCCTTCCTGCTCCTCTTCACGAGCGGCACCACTGGCCGTCCCAAGGGGGTCCGCCTCCCGCAGCGCTCCATCGTCTCGGCGATCGACGGCGGCGCAGGCGCCTGCCGCACGACGCCGGCCGACGTAGGGCTCCACTTCCTGCCGTTCGCGCACGTCGCGGGACACGATCACTTCTTCCTCGCCCTCGCGCAGAGGCACGGCCTGGCGATGATCGGGCGAAAGGACGACCTCGAGCGCGCGCTCGCGCTCCGGCCGACGTACCTCTTCTCCGTGCCGCTCGTGTACGACCGGATCCGGCTCGCCGCGCAGGCGAAGCTCGACGGCCTGCCGCGCCCGCTCGCGCGCCTCGCGACCGCGGCGATGGAG
>JBAVTL010000210.1:0-5936 GCA_049696175.1 Anaeromyxobacteraceae bacterium | reverse complement strand
CCCCCCCCCCCATCGAGATGACCATTCATCGCTTCGTCGGATTTCGGGAGAGGCAACGGAGGGTTCGCGCGTCGCGGCAGGGTGCCGTCGCGCGGTGCGTCTCCGCGCGGCCGACCGTCCCCGAGGCAGAAGCGGCTCATCAGGGGGAGCGACGTGGAGCGCGCGCGGGTTGCGTGACGCCTCTGAGTCGTCGGAGGTGATGGTCGCGTTCGCGCGGCGGCGGCGCTTCCCGCGATCGCGACCGAAGCGGCGTTGGCTGCGGGGCGCTCGTGTGCGCACCAGCGTTTGCCGAGGACGCAGCCGTCCCTCTTGGGGTTCACTGGCAGCTAACGCTTGACGCTTTCCGGAGCGAATCCGGCTGCCCATGCGGTGTGAGCGCGAAAGAGCGCTCCAAGCCGAGCGGGCTGCGCTTCACGCAGCGCGAAGGACGCGCGTGCGGAGGCAGAAGCCCCCTGCGCGAAATGCGGCTCATACGTGGAATGCGTGCGTTTACGGAGGGTGCGAGCTCACGTGAGAGAGTGTCGGCATGGACACCGCACGCGACCTCGCCGACCGCCTCGCCTCCCTCCTCCGCCGTGAGCAGGGGGCGATGGCCGAGTTCCTGCTCAACCTCGCGGCCTTCGACCGGAAGCGCCTTTGGCTGGAGCTGGGGTACTCGAGTCTCTTTCACTTCCTGCACAGGCGGCTGGGCATGTCGAAGGGTGCCGCCCACTACCGGAAGACCGCTGCGGAGCTGATCCAGAGGGTCCCCGAGGTCGTCGAGCCTCTCCGGGACGGGAGGTTGTGCATCTCCAGCATCATCGAGCTTGCGAAGGTGCTGACGCCGGAGAACCGGGAGGCGGTCCTGCCGAGGTTCTTCCAACGCTCCCGTCAGGAGGCGAAGGCGGTGTCGGCGGAGCTCTCCCCGATGGAGGCGGCGCCGCACAGGACCGTGGTGACCGCGCTGCCGGCGGCCGCGCCGGCTCGGGCCGTGGTGATCGCTGCCCAGGCCCCTGCACTCCCTTCGCTCGCGCCTCCTCAGGCCGACGGAGGCGCTCCGGCCGGACCGTCCTCTCGGCAGGGATCGGCGAGCGGTTCAACGGATGAACTCCAAGATACCCTCCCGTCGACTCCCGCGCGCGCCGCCGTCCCACGCAGCGCCGCCGAGCCGCTGACGGCCGACCTGCGCCGGCTCCACGTCACGGTCTCGAAGCGATTCACGGATAAGCTCGACGCCGCCCGCGACGCGCTCTCGCATTCCCACCCCGGCGCGGACGTGGAGACCATCCTGGAGGCGGGGCTCGACCTGCTCCTCGAGCGGGCGGCGAAGCGAAAGGGGCTCGTGAAGAGGCCGCGCGCAGCCGCGGTTCCGGCAACTGCCGTGGAGAGCACGAACCCGCGCCATGTTCCCGCGGCCGTCCGCCGCGAGGTCTTCCTTCGAGACGAGGGGAAGTGCCAATGGCCTCTCGCTGATGGCGGAATCTGCGGCTCGACGCACCGGGTCGAGCTGGATCACATCGTCCCGGTCGGTCGCGGAGGGAAGGCGACCGTCGCCGGGATCAGGGTGCTGTGTGCGTTGCATAACCAGCTTGCCGCGCGAGAGGTCTACGGCGACGAGCTGATGGACCTCTTCACGTGTGGTGTGAGCCGACCGCCTGCGCCAGATGCCCGGCAGCCGTGACCTCCGGGGCCGCGAGTGGGCCCGGCCGCCCGGCCCGCTGCCACAATCGTCGTCGGCGACGCCGCGCCCGCGTCGGGCCGACGCTCCTCCCCCTCGTAAGCCGCTTTCGGCGCGGAGACGCGCGATGCGGGGCAAGACGCATCGCAGATCGGAAGACTGCTGCGGGGCCTTCCCCAAGGGCGGCGCCAGAGCCGTCACCGAAGACCGCGACCAACCGGCAGAGAGGGGACCGATGGTCAGTCCTCGACCGCGGGAGAAGGCGGCGTGGGAACACTCCGGTGTTGACCGCGAGCGAAGGATCCCCTACAAGACTGACCATGCTCAGAAATGAGCGCGGTCATAAACGAGCCGCCTCCGAGGCGGGGCTCCGCGAGCGGAACAAGGAGCGGAAGCGCGAGGCGCTGGTCCGCGCCGGCCGCGCGCTCTTCCTCGCGAAGGGGTTCGAGGAGACGACGACGCGGGCGATCGCGGCGAAGGCTGGCGTCGCCTCGGGCACCTTCTTCCTCTACTTTCGCGAGAAGCGGGACCTGCTCTTCCACCTCTTCGAGTCCGAGGCGTCGCAGATCCTCGAGGAGGCGTTCGCCTCGGAGCCGAAGGACGCGCTGCTCGTCGCCCGGCTCACGCACGTCTTCGGCCGCTTCTTCGCCTGGTACGCCAGGAACCGGCGCCTCTCACGCGTGTTCCTGAGGGAGCTCATCTTCCTGGAGGCGGGGGAGAACGTTCCCATGATGCCCTTCACGATGACCTTCGTGACGCGGCTCGCGGAGGTCGTCGCCGACGCGAAGGCAAAGCGGGAGGTCCGCGCGGCGGTCGATCCGGTGCAGGCCGCCACGCATGCCATGGGGCTCTACATGCTCGGACTCATCGGCTGGTTCAACGGAGTCATCCCTGTCGGCGAGCTGAGGACGCAGCTCGCGGGCCACCTGGAGCTCCTGATGACCGGCATCGCCGGAAGGAGGCGCGCGTGACACCACTGATCCTCGCGGCCCTCCTCACCGCCGATCCCGGGGCTCCGGCCGAGCCCGTGGCCGTCGAACCGGCGACGGAGTCGGTCCCCGAGGGCGGCGCGCAGCCATCGCTCGTCTTCCGTGGCCACCTCGAGTGGATCACCGCGGCGGGAGGCGCCTCCTCGCGCGCCTCGCCCGTGAACCCGGGCAACCGGGTCCTCCAGGTCCCTGCGGGTGGCGCCCAGACCGAGCTGCGCCCGGATCTGCGGCTGGAGCTCGGCCAGACGTTGACGGCCATCGCGAGGCCGCGCTTCTGGACGAGGGTCGAGCGGGCGCACACCTCCGACGGCTGGCGGCCCGAGCGCTCCTCGGCGACCGCCGAGTGGATCGAGGGGTACACCGCGTGGCGCCTCTCCGACCGGCTCGCGGTCGCCTACGGGCTCCAGAACTTCCAGTGGGGGCCGGCGGAGCTGGTCAGCCCCTCAAACCGGATCTTCCACTCGACCGGCTTCTACCGCGACCCGGTCTTCGTGGTCCGGGGGCGCCACCTCGTCCGCGTCAACGTCTCGTCGGGGCGTGAGTGGTCCGCCGTCCTCCTCGCCGAGGTCGCCGACAACGGGGAGGCGCCCTTCGTGGCCGGCGCGCCGTTCGAGCAGAAGGCGCAGGCGAAGCTGGAGTACCAGGCCCCTGCCGGCGACCTCTACGGCGCGATCACCGTCGGCGCCTCGCAGCGCTCGCGCGGCTGGTTCGGCGAGTACGCGACCGTCCCGGTCTTCGCCGGGCTCTCGGCCTACGGCGACGCGGTCCACACGGTCGGGCGGCGCGCCTGGTACCCGGTCGCCGACCCGGTGCTCGGCGCGACCTTCGCGGAGACGGGGATGGAGACGCGCCGGCTCAGGACGACGGCGCTGGGCGGGCTGCGCTACGCCTTCGAGAACGGGAACGACCTGCGCGTCGAGTACCTCTTCGACGAGGCGGGCTGGACCGACGCCCAGCTCTCGGCGGCCCAGACGGCGGCGGTGGCGGGGCTCGCAGCCGGGGATCCGGGCGGGGTCGCCCGCTTCGTGGACCCGGGCTTCGAGCTGCTCGGGCGCCACCTCCTCTACGCTTCGCTCTCGCTCCCCGACCTCCCGCCGCGGGAGCGGACGAGGCTCCAGGCGCGCTACCTGCGCTCGCTCACGGACGGCTCGGGGGCCGCCTTTGTCACTGGCAGTTACGACGCGACGGACTCGGTGGTAGCCTTCCTTTCACTCTCGGCGACCCACGGCCCGGCCGACGGCGCCCTCTCGCGCCTGACGCGTGCGGCCTTCGCCGCCGGCGCTGCGGTGAGCTGGTGAAGACATGGGGGATGCGATGGACGAGGCGCTGATCCGGCTCGAGGACGTGACCAGGACCTACCAGCTCGGCGAGACGACCGTCCCGGCCCTCCGCGGCGTGTCGCTCGAGCTGCACCCCGGCGAGTTCACGGCGCTCGTGGGGCCGTCGGGATCCGGGAAGAGCACGCTGCTCAACCTCGTCGGCTGCATCGACGAGCCCGACACCGGCAAGGTCTGGGTGGAGGGGGTGGACGTCGCGAGGCTCTCGGACGACGACCGCAGCCGGCTGCGCAACCGCCGGATCGGCTTCATCTTCCAGTCCTTCAACCTGGTGCCGGTCCTCGACGTGCAGGAGAACGTCGAGCTGCCGCTGCTCATCCACGAGAAGGTCCCTGTGGGCGAGCGCCGCGAGCGGGTCGCGCAGGCGCTCGCCGACGTCGGGCTCGCCGACTTCGCCCGCCACCCGCCAGACAAGCTCTCCGGTGGCCAGCGCCAGCGCGTCGCCATCGCCCGCGCCCTCGTCACGCGCCCGATCCTCGTCCTCGCCGACGAGCCGACCGCCAACCTCGACTCCGAGACGGCAGCGCGGATCCTCGACCTCATGGTCGAGCTGAACGAGAGGCGGAAGGTCACCTTCCTCTTCTCCACGCACGACGAGAAGCTGATGGCCCGGGTCGCACGCCACGTCCACATCCGCGATGGGCTCATCGAGAAGGACGGAGCCGCCGCATGACGCAATTCGCCATCGCCCTGCTCGCCTCGCTGTGCGCGGCCACGCCCCCCGGCGCCCCCGACGCGGCCGTCCTGCTCCGCGACTCCGACCGCGCGCGGGGGGCGCTGCCGCAGGGGATCACCTGGACGGTGGAGCTCGCGTCGCAGGAGGATGGGACGAAGAAGTCGAAGACCATGATCGTGAAGGCCCGCGGCGTGGACGCGCTGGCCGAGACGATCGCCCCGCCGCGCAACAAGGGGGAGCTGGTCGTCTTCAACGACCGTGCCCTCTGGTTCGTGAAGCCGGGGCTCCGGCGGCCGGTGTCCATCTCGGCCCGCCAGCGCTTCCAGGGTGACGCCTCCAACGGCGACATCGCCAGCACCAACTACGCCCGGGACTACACGGCCACGATCGTGGGCGAGGACGACGTCGGCGGCGAGCCGGCGTGGCGGCTCGACCTCGTCGCGAAGGCGAGCGACGTCACCTACGACAAGCTCCGCTACTGGGTCTCGAAGCGCCGCCACCTCGCGATCAAGGCCGAGTTCCTCACCGTGGGCGGCGACCTCTTCAAGACCGCCACCTTCGAGTACGGCAACCGGCTCCGCGTCGGCGGCGAGACCTTCGACTTCGTGTCCCGGATGACCATCAAGGACGCGATGGGGACCGGGAGCGTGACCACGCTGACCTTCTCGTCGCCGCGGCCGGAGGCGCACGCCCCCAGCCTCTTCAACGTCAACAACGTGGTGCGGTGAGGCGGCCATGACCGGCGGCTGGCGCATCGCGGTCCGGAACCTCTCGCGCAACCGGCGGCGCAACCTCTCGACGGGGCTCGCCATCGCCCTCGGCTACGCGGCCGTCGTGATGCTGGGCGGCTACGCGAACTGGGTCGACGGGATGGTGCGCACCAGCTCGGTCTACCTGCAGCACGTCGGCCACCTGGCCATCTACAAGCCCGGGGGGCTGCGGCGGGCGGTGGCGAAGCCCTCCGGCTACGCCTTCCCGGCGGCGGAGCAGCGGGCGATCGCCGCGCTGCTCGCGGCCGATCCGCGCGTCGAGCTCACCGGCCGCTACCTGCGCGCGATCGGGCTCGCCGGCAACGGCTGCAAGAGCGTCCCGTTCATCGCCTCAGGCGTCGACCTCGACACAGAGCGGCGCATCCTCACCCACCCCCAGGTCCGGCGCTGGGCGCCGGAGCACGGCCGGCCCGTCGAGGGGGTGCCGCTCACCGAGGCCGGCGGGGACGAGGCCGCCGTCGCGCTCGCCGTCGGCCTCTCCACGACGCTCCAGAAGCACCCGTCGAT
>JBAVTL010000209.1:0-4482 GCA_049696175.1 Anaeromyxobacteraceae bacterium | reverse complement strand
AGACCACTGGGCCGACGGCAACCAGCGCCCCGTCCGGATACGGATGACCTTCGAGCAGCTCACGAAGGCGCGCGGTCGCGCGGCGACCTTCGAGCTGCGCGGAGGCGACGTGGTGGTCGTCGAGTAACCCAGCCCCCCCCCTCAGTAAGGCCCACTGATGCTCCCGCCGTCGGGTGTGGTGCGTCCGATGGAGGGCACTCCCGTGAGGCCCTCCATTGGACGGCTTCACGGTAGGTGCCAATACGACAGGGGTCTACCCGTAGGCGGAGGGAGCACACAAACTGATGGCAACTTTCGACGTCCCCGGGGGGGGGCTACATGATCCATCGTCTAGGGCACTTGCGAGGTCTGCTGCTGAGGGTGCTCGACCTCGGCGCGCTGTGCGTCGCGCTTCCGTTCGCTGCCTTCGTCTACCTGCGGCTGCCGCACGCCTCGCCGGTGTGGGTCCCGCCCGCGAGCACGTTCGCGTTGCCGCTGGCGTCGGCGCTGCTGCTCTGGTCCGCGACCGCCTGGTTCCGGGAGCTGTACGGCGACTCGGTCCGCGGGATCGGTCCGGAGGTGCGCCGCGCCCTCGAGACGCTCGGCACCGTGGCGATCGGCTTCGTCTCGATCGCCTTCGCCGCGAAGGTCACGGGGCTCTCGCGCCTGCTCATCGGGCTCTGCTTCGCGACGGCGGCCGTCCTCCTCGTGCTCAACCGGATCCTCTCGATGTACGTGGCGCGCGAGGCGCGCCGCCGCGGGTTCCGGCTCCACTACTACGCGGTGGTCGGGTGCGGCGACCTGGCTCGGGAGATCGTGTCGACCATCTCGGCGCGCCAGGAGTGGGGGCTCAACCTCGCGGGCTTCATCACCGACGACGAGGAGCCGACCTTCGCCGACTGCGTGATCCTGGGGCCGCTCTCGGACCTCGGGCGGATCCTGGAGGATCACGTCCTCGACGAGGTGATCTTCGCGGTCCCGCGCGCGCGGCTCCCCGCCATCGAGGCGGCGGTCCTGCTCTGCGAGGAGCAAGGGGTCACCGCCCGGATCTCCCTCGACATCCTCCGCTACGGCCGGTCGAAGATGCTCCTGACCGACGTGGACGGCCTCCCGATGCTCGCCTTCACGCGCACCCCGTCGGACCTGCTCGCGTTGGCGCTCAAGCGCGCGTTCGACATCGTGGCGAGCGCCAGCGTGCTCGCCCTGCTCTCACCGGTCCTGTTCGCCGTGGCGATCGCCATCCGGCTCGACTCCCCGGGGCCGGTCTTCTTCCGGCAACGCCGGGTGGGGCTCAACGGGCGGCGCTTCACCATGCTCAAGTTCCGCTCGATGCGCGCCGACGCGGAGGCGCGCCTCGAGGCGCTGCGCGTCCGGAACGAGATGAGCGGACCGGTCTTCAAGATGAAGGACGACCCGCGGATCACGCGCGTGGGCCACTTCATCCGCAAGACGTCGCTGGACGAGTTCCCCCAGTTCCTCAACGTGCTCATAGGCGACATGAGCGTCGTGGGACCCCGTCCACCCATCCCGTCGGAGGTGGAGAAGTACCAGCGCTGGCAGCGCCGGCGGCTCTCGGTGCGCCCCGGCATCACCTGCACGTGGCAGATCAGCGGGCGCAACGACATCGACTTCGATCGCTGGATGGAGCTCGATCTCGAGTACATCGACCGCTGGACGCTCGCGAGCGACGTCTTGATCTGCCTGAAGACGATCCCGGCGGTCCTGTCGGCCCGCGGCGCGCACTGAGCCCCTGCCCTCTCCCGCCCCGGGGGAGGGCAGGGTGAGGGCGCGGCCTAGAACTTCGCGGCCAGCCCCACGTTGAGGACGTGGCCGCGCGTGAGCGTGCCGCCGGAGACGGTCTTGAGCGCGTCGAACGGCTGGAGGATGCCGTACTCGACCCACGCCTCGAAGCCGTCGCCGGAGGTGTAGGTCACCTTGGCGTCCCCCTCGATGCCGAGCGCCTTCTTGCCGGAGCCGGGGCCGGTCGAGCTCGGGGTCGACTCCGCGCTGAGGGCGCTGGAGTAGACCAGCGCGCCGTCCACCGCGATCGAGGGCATCACGTCCCAGTGGATCTTCGGCTTCAGGTACCAGGCGTCGGTGACGCCGCCGAGGATCTGCCGGAACAGGACGACGTCGATGCGGTACGCGGGGTTGAAGCGGAAGTTCCGGATGGAGTGATCGCCGTTGACGCCGCCGTACTGCGGACCGTCGAGGACGCCGTAGGGATAGGGTGCGCCAGGCGTCGGCGCAGGGGCGACGAGCCCCGGCTGGTTGCCGAAGCCGGGCGCGTCGTCGCCGGAGGCGAAGCCCGCCTCGCCGCCGAGCCGCAGCTTGTGGGGCATCAGCGCGTAGTCGGCCTTCGCCGCGAGGCCGAGCTGGCGGATGAGGATCTCGCCGGTCGGGGTCGTGTTGTCGCCCGCGTTGCCGACGTGGCCGTAGATCCCGACCGCCTCCACCTCCGCCGTCGCCTTCCCCTTCTGCCAGCGGGTCCAGAGGTCGATGACGTGGGCGTAGGCGTTGCGCTTCACCCAGCTGTTGGAGAGCGGGGCGGGATCGACGGACGCCGTGGTCCAGTCCGGCAGGGTCCAGACCTGCGCCTTGTACTCGTAGAAGGCGCCGTAGTTTAGGCTCGCCTCGCCCTTCTCGAGCTTGCGGCGCAGCTCCTCGTCGGTGTCGATCCGCGCGAGCTTGAGCCCCCAGCTCCGCGCGTCGTCGCCGTTGTCGGCGTCGAGCGGCGGGCCGCCCATCGGGTTGAAGCGCTGGACCCCCTCGGAGTCGAAGTCGAGCGAGGGGACGACCGTGAGCTGGCCGATCGGCGTCGACACCGGCGGGAGGGCGAACTGGATCCGGTCGACGGTGTCGCCGAGGTCGTCGTCCAGGCCGCGCCCGGGGTTCTGCAGGATCCCGAGCCCCCACCCGGCCGGCATGCGGCCGAACGAGAGGAGCCCGACGGGCGTCTGCACCTCCGACCATACGCGCTTCACGACGACGGCGGCGCGATCGGTGCGGGCCGGATCGGAGAGGGCCGACCGCGAGGAGCCGTAGAGGGGGACCGGGTAGGTGCTGCCCGAGGCGTCGAACAGGGCGCTGTTCGAGGAGCCGAAGGCGTAGTCGTCGAGGACGTCCACCTGCGCGCGGACCCGGACCTGCTCCGAGACGTTGAGCGTGGGCTCGACCCGCAGCCGCATGTTGGCGCCCGCGAAGGTGTGCCGGTCCCCATTCGACCGGAGCGGGACCGGATAGAGGTAGCGCCCCGCCGCGTCGGGCCCGGCGTGCAGGTCGAGGTCGTCGAACATGTAGCCGCGCAGCCGGAAGTAGCCGTCCAGCTCGAGGAACTGCAGCTTCGGCCCGGGCGCCACCGCGGCGTCGATCTCCTTCGACGCCTGCGACGTCTGGACGTCGGCGCGGAGCCGCTCCTCCGCGTCACCGACGGCCTTCTCCACGGCAGCCTGGATGGCGGCCTGCGTCTTCGGGTCCACGTCGTCGGCGGCGCGCGCGGCGCCTGCGATGAGCGTGAGGGCCGCGAGCGCGGCGAGCGTGCGAGACATGTCGTTCCCCTTGGAAAGAAGCGGACTATACGCCTAATGCGTGCCCGAGCCGGCCTGCTTCAGCTCGATGAGGACCCCGTTGCTCCCCTTGGGATGGACGAACGCCACCTGCGTTCCGCCGGCCCCCGGGCGCGGCTTCTCGTCGAGGAGCGGCGCGCCCTGTGCCTTCAGCTCGGCCATCGACTTCGGGAGATCTGCGACCTCGAGGCAGATGTGGTGCAGCCCCTCGCCGCGCTTCTCGATCGCCTTGGCCATCGGGCTGTCCGGCCCGGTGGGCGACATGAGCTCGATCCGCCCCTGCCCCTTGCCGAAGATGGCGACCCGCACCTTCTCCGTCGGGACGACCTCCACCTCGTCGAGCGTGAGGCCGTAGACGTCGCGGTAGAGCTTGATGGCGGCGTCGAGGTCGGAGACGAGGATCGCAACGTGGTCGAGTCCGGACATGCGGCCTTCCTTGGGGAGTGGGTGAGGGCCGGCGATCCAACCCGACCCCGGCCGCGAGGTCAACGTCCGGCCTCGACCGAGAGGACCTCAAGCGCGCCGAGCAGCCCCACCGTGTCCACCCGCGTGCCGCCGCCGAGCGCGACGTGGGTCGCGTCAGCGACCGGCTGGCCGAAGGTCGGGTCGAGCGGGATCCACTCGCCCCCCGCGCGGATCTCGGCCCACGCGTGCCAGTAGAGGGCGGGCACGCCGTCGCCGTAGGCGGCGAAGACGAGGCCGTGGACCGGGCGCGCGGGGATGCCGAGCGCCCGGGCGAGCGCCACGAAGAGCGCCGTGTGCTCCGTGCAGTCGCCACGCCCCGCCGCGAGCACGTCGCTCGCCCGGTCGTTGGAGGTGCCGTAGGTCTTCGCGAGCCGCTTGTTGACGTGCTGCGAGAGCTTCACCGCGGCCTCGTACGCGCCCCTCGCGCCGCCGGCGGTCTCCCTCGCCAACGCCGCGATGGCCGGGGCGTCGG
>JBAVTL010000208.1:0-10475 GCA_049696175.1 Anaeromyxobacteraceae bacterium | reverse complement strand
GCCGGTCCACGCTCCCGTCGCCGGCCAGCTTCGCCGCGCCGATGGCGGCGGCGATCTCGGCCGGGCTCACGTCGAAGGCGTGGGCTCGGTCCTGGAGCTCCGCCTCCGGGAGCGCGTCGCCCGCGTGGCGGACCCAGACCGCGTGGCGCTGCGCCGGCCCCAGCTTCTCGAAGCCGATCGCCAGCGTGAAGCGGCGGACGAACGCGGGATCGAGCGCCTGGACGTCGTTGGTGGTCCAGAGGGTCGGGACCGGGGCGCGCTGAACCCTAGCTCGCGGCAGAGCGTGGCGAGCGGCTTGTCGATGGCGACGCGGACGGCCTCCGGCGACTCCGGCGGCTGCCCCTCGAGCCGCGCGAGGGCGGCGAGGAGCGGAGCCTCCCGGTCGGACGGCTCACCGTCGAACGGGATGTCGTCGGGCCCCTCCACGTCGTCGGGCGGCATCGGGGCATTCGGGAGCGGGAGGCCGAGGCACGTGAACATGGCGAAGGAGCTGCGAACGTTCGGGCGGAGCTCGCCCCAGCCCTCCGTCCCGGCGGACTTCACCAGATTCCGAACGTAGACGGGCTGGAGCGCGTCGACCGCGGGGGAGGAGCGGGAGAGGGAGGCGGTGCGGATGCGACGGGGGCGGCGGTGGTTCATGGCGGGCTACCTCGGGGCGATGTGCCCAGTAGGAAGGAAGGCGGCCGCACGAAAACGTCCGGAGAAATCGACGCGCGCCCGACGAATTCCCGAGCCGCCTCCTCCATGTCCGTCCCCCAGCTAAAACGGTGACGTGACTTCGAAGGGCGAGTTCTTCAAGAGGGCGTTGGCGGCGATGGAGCGGGGCGAGTCCCTGCGCGGCCTCCGCCCGTTCCGCGAGCTGGCGGCGGAAGCGCTGGGACGGCGCGGGCGGCAGCGTCCGGACGAGGTCGAGGACCTCGCGCAGGATCTTCTCGCGGGGCTCGTCGCCCTGCGGCGTGCGAGGTCCGACTCGTGGCGTGCCTTCCTCGCGTGCGACGAGGAGCAGGCGCGCCGTCGGCTCGCGCGCAGGCTCCGCTGGATCATCCAGGACCGCGCCGGGCGTGCCCCGAAGTTCGACCCGCTCGACGAGCTGCCGCGGGGGCAGGAGCCGGTGGACGCGGGGATCGAGAAGCGGATCCGGCGGACCATCGACGGCGGACGGGCCGCGCAGCTGGCCCTCCCGAAGCTGACCGAGCGGGAGCGGCAGGTGCTCGTCCTGCGCGCGAAGGGGGAGAGCGTCGAGGAGACGGCCCGCATCGTCGGGACCGGCCGCTCGACGATCTACGAGGTGCAGAAGTCCGTCGCGCGGAAGGTGGATGGCGGCCAGCGGCGCACGTCGAGGGGCACGCGCCGCGAGACGCTGCGCCAGGTCGTCGCCGCGGTGACGGCTGAAGGGAAGGCGTAGCGGAGCTCGGATGCAGCTCGCCATCCCCGTTCCGCTCCGGCACGACGAGACCGGCCTTCAGGTTTCGCGGCTCGCGCGCGACGCCTGGACGCGCCTCACCTTCACGCTCGACGGGCGGTCGGTCGATGTCCATTGGTCGGTGAGCGGAGCGTCCGCGGAGGTGCGGGTCGAGTCGCGCGAGCCGAAACAGGACGGTGCGCAGTCGATCCGGCTCTCCATCCGCCATCGGCCGGTCTTCCTCGCGACGGTCCACACCGACGCGCAGACGCCCGTTCACTGGGGGATGCACGCCCCCTCACGGCGTGACCTCCACGACTTCTTCTCGTACGCCGCACGCTGGGCAGCGCCGCCACTCGCCGGGAGCCGCACCCGCTTCCCTGCGTTCCTCCGTACGCTGGAGGAGCGGCTCCTCCTTCACTTGCGCGAGCCGGCCGCTGTAGTGCTCTCTGGCTGCAATCCCGCCGTGCTGGCCGCAGCCCGGCGTCTTCCGCCTGCCCTCCGCGTCAGGGTCCACGGCGCCCTCTCCCGCGACGAGCGCGGCTGGGCGCGCCAGAGCCTCTCGGCGGGCCCCGGGCCGATCCTCTTCGCGCTCGCGCTGATGGACCTGGACGAGACGGTCTCCGCTGGCGTGAAGCTCCTCCACGATCTCGGCGAGGGGCGAAGGCTCGACGCGGCGCTCGACGAGGCGATCGGGGCCTGGGCCGACGCGCTTCGTGTCTGGGGGCGAAACGTCGGGAGCTGGAGCGACGATCAGGTGCGCGCCTTCCACGTCGCGGCCGCGAAGCGGGGTGAGGAGCGGGCGCGGATGGTCGCGAACCAGCGCGTGCTCATCCGTCGCGCGGGGGCGCGGGTCGATCCGATGCTCGTGCTCGTTCCGCCGCCGATCCGGTTTGCGCCCGAGGACATCCCGACGGCGCCAGGAGCCAACGCAGCCTGGTACCGGGTGATGAAGGTGCCGCGCGTGACGGTCGAGGCGGTGGGGCTGCGCCACCCGCAGCCGTTCCTGGAGCACTTCTGCGCCTTCGCCTCCCGCCACGCGCCGGCGCTCGCGCGCCCGCCGCGAGGCGTGCCGCTCGACCAGTGGCTCGAGTGGCTGTGCGAGACGCTCCGCACTTCGGAGCGGACGCCCTCGCGAAGGACCGACCCCGTTCGGCTCCGAGAGTCGGTGGACCTGAAGGCGATGCGGGCGCGACCGGTGGAGGCGAGGCTCCTCTACCCGTGGGACCTGCAGCCCCCGGCGCCGCCACCCGCGCCGGAGCCGCCGCCGGTCCCCGTGGTCGCTCCGCCGCGCCGAAGGGCAGCTCGTCGGGCGCGACCCCTTCCCCAGGAGGCGCCGCCTGCCCCGCCGCGGGAGCGACTTCAAGCGGTCACCGGCGGCCTCCGGCGCGAGGCCGTCCTGGGCGCACCGCCCGAGCACGTCATCTCGAAGCTGCGGTTTGCCCCGTGGAAGGGGGCGAACGCCGAGGTCCGCCAGCTCACGACGCTTCGAGAGTTGCGGACGGAGGGGAGAGCGATGTCCAACTGCGTCGCGAGCTACCGCGAGTCGGTGGAGGCGGGGGAGCAGGTGATCCTGCACGCCTCCGTGGACGGGCAGCCGCTCACGATCGCCGTCGATCGAGACGCCGCCAACGGCTGGTACGTCTCCGAGTTCAAGGGGTTCGCGAACCGGCGGGCCGTCCCGTCGGAGTGGGCGGCGCTGCGGCCGTTCTTCGAGGGACTACAGGACTAACCTCCGTGTCCGTGGGTCATGTAGGTTGGTGTCCTACCTAACGAGGGAGGAGCCCCATGGCTGCGGATTGGGAGAAGGACGCGAAGGAGCAGGTGGCGCGGCGCAGGCTGACCGAGGGCGCGGCGCACGAAGCGATCGACGGCGGGGAGGGGTAGGCCATGAACCTCGACTCGGTCGCCTGGCGAGAGGGACTCTTCGGCGCCTTCCTCCTGTGGCTCGGATACCACTACATCGCGTACCGGCTCACGAAGCCCAAGCCGCAGGCAACCGAGAAACCCGAGCCCGAGCCTCCAGTTCGCCGGCCCGAGCCGGCGGTCAGCGCCGACGAACTGGCGCGGGCAAAGGCCGAGATCGCGGAGATGGCGGCGCAAATGGCGGCGAGGGATCCCGCCGAGGCCGACGAGGCCACTCAGCGGGAGCTCGCCGCGCTCCTGGAGCGGGGCGGCGCCGATGCCCTGGACCTGCTCTCCTCCGAGGCGCGGATGGTCATCGACACCTTGGCGCTGGAAGAGGATCCCAAAGGTGACGCTCGCGCGCGGGCGGCCTCGTGCGCGGCCAGAGAGACCGCCTTCCAAGTCTGGCTGATGTGGTTCAGCACGGAAAGCAAGATCCTCGCGGACCTGCGCACGTACGAGTTCATCCAGTCCGACCTATCCGAGCCGGAGCGCCGCCTGTACCTCGACGCGGCCGAGAATGAGCGGAAGGTGGTGGAGGAGGCGATGCTCTCCTTCGCGCTCCGAGCTTTCCCGAACGGGCCGAAGCGAGCCCGTCAGCCCAAGGAGGCCGCCTCGGCGGGCGCAGAGCCGGCCGGGATAGACAAGAAGGCCCGTTTTGACGCGCTCCTCGCTGGCGCCGATGCGCCCGATCCCCTGCGCCTTCGGAAGTTGCTCGCGGGGGACCTGAACCTGATGCGGAGGGACTACATGGTCGGCGGACCGCAGGCGGACACGGAGCGGATCGCGGTGCTGATCGGTCTGACTCGCGACGAGAAGCTCTGGCGGCGGCTGGTGCGCTACCTCACCGACGTGGACTCGGCGCATCGCTACAACCAGAAGTACAGCGGCGTCTCGAAAGAAGACCTGGGGCCCATCCCGTCAGAAGCCCGCTCAGCGACCTGGGTCCGCTCGGAAGCGAAGCACGTGGCGCTCCCCGAGGTGGTGCGGCGGCGAGTCGACGAGACGCTCAAGGAGATGGAGGAGGCGCTTAGGTGATCCGCCACGCCTACGCCTTCGCGATCCCGGGGATCGCGAAGGGAACGGGCTCTCCCTCGATCGCCGCGGCCTCGGCGATGCACTCCTCTGCGGTGGCCGCGTCCCCGGAGGCCGCTGCGACCTCCGCCCTGCAGAGCCACGCCTCCCGCTCGGTGGGGTTGAGGAGCGTCACCGCATCGGCGATGCGAGCCGCCTTCGCGGTCTCGCCCTTGGCCATCCAGAACTTCGCCATGGCGACGTGAGCGGCCGCGTCGGTCTCGCCGGACCGGACGAGGAGCTCGTAGAGGCGCGGCGTGGAGGGGTCGTCGACGGCGCGATCCTCGGCCGCGAGCGCGGCGCGAATCCGCTTCACGATGACCTCGAAGGAGTTGTTGAAGGGCTGCGCGATTGGGTCGAGCTGGAGCGCCTGCGTGATGTAGTCGAAGGCCATTTCGAGGTTCCCTCCCTGGTCGGTGGCGATGGCGAGGTTCCAGAGCGCGAAGGCGGAAGTGAAGCCAGCCGCCTTCCCGCGCTCCAGGACGCCGCGCACGACCTCTGCCGCCTCCTCGTGGTTCCCTTCCTCGTTGAGGTCGTATCCGCGACGAAGGTCCGCGCGGAGCTTCTCTACCGTCGAGTTCTTGCGATTCCCCATGTGAGCGCCTCCTCTGCTGGTTGTGGGCACACCTCTCCCGTCACCGGCGCGGGTGCCCGGCACGCCGGTCGCTTCGATGGGACTCCGGTCTCTCTCAGCCCGGGCTGACTTCGCCCCGGGGTTCGTCCTGGGGCCAGGAGGTGCTCGGAAGCACCGCTCCGCGGTCCAGTTCGGCCGCGCGCATCAGGACCTCTGCCGCGGCGTCGAGGTCGCCGCGACGGATGCAGTCCACGGCGATGGCTATGTGAACAGCGGTCGTCATCGTGAAAGGCTTCACGCGGTTACCTCCCTTCATTTCAGCAGGATACCCGCAGGACGGACACGGCCTCCTGGCCGCCGCTGCCGCCTCTCGAGTGGCTCTGCCGAGACGAGGACGCCGCGGCGGGGGAGGAGACGGTGGCGCGGAACAAGGAAGGAGGTAACGGGGCGTAGGGGCCATCGCCAGGCGCCGAGCGCACCGAGCCGGCTTGCGCCGGAGTTGGCCGAGGGATCGACGAGCCGCGCCCCTACTCCTCGTCTGGATGAACCGGAACCAGTCTACCCGTGGGACGGACAATGGCCCCGGAGGAGCTCCCGGGCGCGGGCGACGCGGTGGCGCGACTCGGCATGTCGGAGCTGGCGCACGTCGAGCTTGTGTTCGCCGAGCCGGAGCCGGTCGAGGCCGTCGGCGTCCTTGAGCAGGCGGAAGACGCGGAGCGTGGCGTCCGGATCGTCCTCGCCCTCGACGGCCTCCTCTCCGACCGGGTCGGGCGCAGAGTGGTAGGTGACGGCGAAGAGGGCGACCGCGAGCGTCGTCGTGCGGACGCCGCGGTGCAGGCCAAGCCCCACCACCTTGCCGGCGCTCTTGGCGCCGTGGAAGTCGTCCCGGCCGTCGCAGGTCCGCCCGATGTCGTGCCAGAGGGCGGCGAGCCGAAGCGCCTCGCGCTCCCACGGAGGCAACCGGAGCGCCTCCGCCAGCTCCCGCGCGTGGACGCCGACGCGCCAGACGTGGCCGACGCCGTGGATGCTCTGCGAGCCGTCCTTGCCGTCGGGGCGGACGAAGGAACTTCCTGAACCGAGGACGCCCGACCCGAAGACCTGGCAGGCGTACTGGCGCAAGAACCCCGTGGCTGCATGGGCAGGTACGGTTGCGAACCCCGGTGACTGGTTCCGGGTTGACGGGGAGCGCTTCCAGCCGCGGCTGCCGATCCCCGAGGGGCTGGACGACGTCTTCGAGGAGCTGACGCTTGAGCTGGTGGACTACCGGCTGGCCCAGTACCGCCGCAGACTGGACCAGACCGCAGCCTCCGGCGCCTTCACTTGCAGGGTGTTCAACAACAACAAGGGGCCGGTGCTCAAGTTGCCTGACCGGACTCGCCGGCCCGACCTACCGCTTGGGAACGTTGAGGCTCGCCTTCCGGATGGGGCCGTCTGGCGCTTCCGCTTCGTGTCCATCGCCTGCAACGTGGCGCACCCGGTCGGCAGCGACCGGAACCAGCTCATCGACCTGCTTCGCAGCTGGTTCGGCCCCTCGGCAGGCCGCCCCGGGACCGCCTTCCACGTCCGCTTCACGCCCTCACCCGATGGCCTGTGGGTGGAGCCATTGGGCCAGGTGATCGAGCTGGCGGGTCGCGGTGCCGTCACCGCCTTTCCATCGCTGCGGGCCGCTGCCGGCCGAATCGAGGGCGAGTTGGCGGGGGCGCCCGAGGTTGAGCAGGTACTGCTGCCCGTCAAGACCCGCTCCGGCGACATCTTCGCGGTGCGCGCAGCCGGCGATTCCATGGACGGTGGTGCCGATCCCATCCGCGACGGCGACTGGCTCGTCTTGAAGTACGCGCGCGGCGCTGGGCTCGGCGCAGTGGAGGGGCGGGTCGCCTTGGTGGAGACCGAAGGGCAGCATGGCGACGCGGGTTACCAGGTGAAGCGAGTGGTCCGGGACGGCGGTCGATGGTTCCTGTCGTCGGACCGTCCAGGCGCGGCGCGTTTCGAGGCGTCCGAGCAGACGCGGGTGGTCGCGCTCCTGGCAGAACGGATCCAGCCCGAGGCGCTGGCGCCCGAGGTCGGCGCCCGGCTCGGCGACGATGAGCTCGCCAAGGCCTTCAGTCTCAACGGGCCCCCGGTGAACGGCCGGGTGGGCGGCCACCTCTTTGTGCTGGTCGAACAGCGCGGCGAGCTGGTCGCCCCTGACCGCGTGAAGCGGCGGGTGGCGGACCGGCGGCCGGGCGAGACGGCCTACGTGCTGACCAGGGAGAGTCCGGACGCAGCCTGGCGATACGCCGGGGTCGGACACTGGGGCGACACCGAGGGCGCGTGGGCGATCCCCACCGTGGACTTCGCGACGTGGCGGGCGCTGGGGGAGGGACGCGACGCGTCTCGGCGGCTCGCCCCGGCGTTCGAGGCCCAAGCGGCGGGGCTGGTCGAGCGGATCATCACTTCAGTGGGCGAAGGCGGATGGATCGAACGCGGCGGGAAGCGCTGTCGCGTCGTCGGCAAGGCCAAAAGCGGCGGCCTCCGCATCGACGGCGGCGACGGTGGATTCGCCGAGCGGACCGTCTCACTCACCGACTTCGCCTGGGTGATCGCGGCAAGGAAGGATGTTGAGGAGCACGGGGGAGTGATGGATGAAGCCCGCGTCAACCGGGTCCGGTACCTGGAGGGCACGCCCAGGGAGTCCACACGCTGGATCGACACGGGGTGGGCGGTGCTGCTCTCTAGCGGGGCAGTGGCGAAGCTCGCTTCTGGACAAGGCTTGGATACCGGGGCGAGCGGCCAGAAAGACGAAAGCCCCACCAGCGGTAAGTAGCTGGTGAGGCCTTCGGTTTTGTGGGCCCTACTGGATTTGAACCAGTGGCCTTCGGATTCGTAGTCCGACGCTCTATCCAACTGAGCTAAGGGCCCAACTCTTCATGTCCGCCGCTACGTCTGCGGCCCAACCCTACTGGCGGAAAGGCAGGGATTCGAACCCTGGATACGGTTACCCGTATACTGGTTTAGCAAACCAGCGCCTTCGGCCTCTCGGCCACCTTTCCCAACCTTCTCCATCCTGCAACTGCGGAGGAGGAAGGATTCGAACCTTCGGAGGGCGTGAACCCTCGGCGGTTTTCAAGACCGCTGCCTTAAACCGCTCGGCCACTCCTCCGAAAGTCGTCCTCCTTCGTTAACCTTTTGAGCCCGCCCATTTACCGGAAGGACGCCGCGGGATCAAGAGGTGTTCAAGTGCTCCCTCACCCTGGCCCTCTCCCTCGATGAGGGAGAGGGGAGGGTTACACCCCATGCATCCTACTTTTCGACCCCCCTCGGGAACGCCTGCGGGGCGAGGTGGTCGATGCCGCCCATGTACGGGCGCAGCGCCTCCGGGATCTCCACCGTCCCGTCCTTGCGCTGGTACTGCTCCAGGATCGCCACCACGGTCCGCCCGATGGCCACGCCGCTGCCGTTGAGCGTGTGCGCCAGCTTCGGCTTCCCGCCCTCGCCGCGGTAGCGGACGCGGATCCGGCGCGCCTGGAAGTCCTCGCAGTTCGAGACCGAGCTGATCTCCCGGAACGCCTCCTGCCCCGGGCACCAGACCTCCAGGTCGTACGTCTTCGCCGCGCTGAACCCCATGTCGCCGCTGCAGAGCAGCATGACGCGGTGGTGCAGCCCCAGCCGGCGCAGCACCTCGCAGGCGTCGTCCACCATCCGCTCGTGCTCGGCGTAGCTCTCCTCCGCCTTCGCGAACTTCACGAGCTCGACCTTGTGGAACTGGTGCTGCCGGATCAGCCCGCGCGTGTCGCGCCCCGCCGCGCCCGCCTCGGCGCGGAAGCACGGCGTCCAGGCGCAGTAGGAGATCGGCAGCGCGTTCGCCTCGAAGATCTCGTCCCGGTGCATGTTGGTCACCGGCACCTCGGCCGTCGGGATGAGGTAGAGCGGGTTCTCACCGGTGGTCTTGAAGAGGTCCTCCTCGAACTTCGGGAGCTGCCCGGTCCCGGTCATCGTCTCCGCCGTCACGAGGTAGGGCGGCAGGATCTCGGTGTAGCCGCGCTCCGTGTGGACGTCGATGAAGAAGCTCGCGATCGCCCGCTCGAGCCGCGCGCCGAGCCCCTTGTAGATGGTGAAGCGCGAGCCGGAGAGCTTCGCCGCCTGCTGCCACTCCAGCACGCCCAGCGCCTCGCCCACCTCCCAGTGCGGCCGCGGCTTGAAGTCGTAGGCCCGCTTCTCGCCCCACGACCTCACCTCCTGGTTATCCTTCTCGTCCGCGCCGGTGGGCACGCTCTCGTGCGGCAGGTTCGGCACGAGCATGAGCAGCCGCTGCAGCTCCGCCTCGACCTCGCCCAGCTCCTTCTCGCTCGCCTTCACCGCGTCGCCAAGCAGCCGCAGCTCTCCGCGCGCCTTCTCGCCGGCCGCCTTGTCCGTCTTCATCAGCTCGCGGATCTTGCCGTTGGCGTCGCTCTGCTCCTTCTTCTGCTTCTCGATGAGGACGTTCAGCTCCCGCCGGCGCGCGGTGAGCGGCTTCACCGGCGCGAAGGCCTGGGCGGCCCCCTCGCCGCGGCGCGCGAGGCGGCGCTCGAAGCTCTCGAAGTCGGTGGCGACGGCGCGCAGGTCGAGCATGCGTACTCCCCGGAAAAGCGTGAAGAAAAGCAGGCGCCTACGATTAGTCTTTAACCTTTGGCCCGGCAAGGGGTTCTTCCCCGTGTGGAGCTCGCGATACGCATGACCGAAGAGGTCGATCCCGACGACGCGCTCGTCCAGTCCTTCCTCCGGGGGGACGAGGCGGCGTTCGACGAGCTCGTCCGGCGAAACGAGGAGCTGGTCCTCCGGATCATCCGCCGCTACGCGCGCGGCACCGAGGACGCGCGCGACCTCTCCCAGAAGACCTTCGTCCGCGCCTTCGAGGCTGCCCGCCGGACCTTCAGCCGGCCGTTCGGCGAGCGCATCCCGTTCCGGCGTTGGCTCGTCAGGATCGCGGTCAACCTCTCGCGCAACCACGCCCGGGACGCGAGCCGCTGGGGGCGCGCCCAGGACGGCGACGTCCGGGTCGAGGCGCTCGCGCAGCCGGGACAGGGACCGCTCGCTGGGCTGCTCGACGCTGAGCGCGCAGCCCACGTGCGCCGCGCGCTCCTCGACCTTCCTCCTCGCCAGCGCGAGGTGATCGCCCTGCGGCTCGACGCCGAGCTCCCATTCTCCGAGATCGCCGCCGCGCTCGAGATCACCGAGAACGCGGCGAAGGTGAGCTTCCACCACGCGGCCAAGCGGCTGCGTGACCTCGTCAGGGCAGCCCTGGACGGAGAGGAGTGACCATGACCGCTTGCACCGAGCTCGAACCCCTCATCGCCGAGCGCGCGTCCGGTCCGCTCGACCCCTCCGACGCCGCCAGGCTCGACGCGCACCTCGCCGGGTGCGCTCACTGCCGCGACGAGCTCGCCGCCTGGAAGGAGACCTTCGGCCTCGCGCGCCTGCCGGCACCTTCCGTCGCCGAGCGGCTCGCCGTCGTCGCGCAGCTTCCGGCACAGGTCCGCGCGGAGCTGAGGCGCGGGCGCGAGG
>JBAVTL010000207.1:0-2826 GCA_049696175.1 Anaeromyxobacteraceae bacterium | reverse complement strand
GCGCGGGCGCGACCTCCCGCAGCTCACCTCCCGCGAGCTGCTCGAGCGCGAACGCGAGGTTCGCGAGCACGATCGAGAGCGGGTTGTTGAGCTCGTGGGCCAGCCCCGCGGCGAGCACCTCCAGGGCCGAGAGGCCGCTCCCCTCCGCGAGGGCGGCGGCGTAGATGTCGGCGATCCGGGGTTGCACGTCCGCTGCACCTGTTCGCGTGAGCTTGCGCGGCGTGCGCCCCACGGGAACCGGCGCACTCTACTGTCGGTATACGCCTCCCGATACTGGCGGTCCTGACAGCCCCCCTGCCACGGAGGTTCGCCGCGTCACAGGATGAGCCGGACGATATCGACGCGCGAGTCCAGGCCCAGCTTCCGCATCAGGTTTCCCTGGTGGAACCTCACCGTCCGCACCGAGATGCCGAGGAGTGCGCTGATGTCGGACTGTTGCCGGCCCAGGAACAGGAAGCGCAGCACGTCCCACTCGCGGCCCGAGAGCCCCGCCTTCCTGGCGGTCTCGGCGATGCGCGCGTCGACGAGCGCGCTGAGCAGGGAGCCGCCCACGTGCCGGACCGACATGGACGCGATCCCCTTCTCCGTCCGCCGGTGCTCCACCACCTGGTAGCGCTCCTCTTCCGGCGAGAGCCGCCGGACCGCGGCCTTCGAGATCCCGAGCCCCTGGCGCAGAGGGCAGTCGGCGCAGGGAGAGGTCATGCCGAAGAGCTCCAGGTGGCACGGCCGCTCGTGGCGCGGCGTGGGGCGCCGCTCCAGCCCCATCGCGCTGGTGTTCAAGAGCTCCCCGAAGGCCGGCGCGACGCGGACGACGTAGTCGAAGTCGGCGCCAGGCGCGGTGGGCTCCACGTCGTGGTGCTCCCGCACCTCCACCAGCCGGACGATCGCGGCCATCGGCTCGCTGGCGAAGGTCCGGACGTCCACGACGCACGTCAGGGAGGTGCCGTTGGCGCCGCGCAGCCTGAGCTCCCCATGTCGCTCAGCGCCCCGGAAGACGCGCTGCAGCCACCCGTCGAGCGGCTCGATCGCCGCGTCGAGCAGGACGCGCTCTACCGATCCCTGCCCAGCGCGCACGAGCAGCCGCCACGCCATGCGGTTCGTCAGCTGAACCTGACCGCGACGATCGACGATGAGCGTTGGGTACGGATCGTCCTGAGCGACCGCCTCGGCGAGCGCCCGCCAGTCCAGGTTCTGCACGACTCTGTGGACCTCCTGGGGAAGCCAGACATTACCTCGATCGGCCACCGCGTCTCACCGTCAGCGCGGACAGGTGGCGGATGCACCGAGACAGGTCACGGGAGCCCCGGCTCCGGCGCGGGCGCGCCCCGGCCCCCCCGCAAGAAGTGAGGCCGCGGGGTCGGAACGGCGCTGTTCCTCCCCGGCGCCCTCCCGTCTAGGATGCGCCCCCATGAGCCTCTTTCGTTCCCGCCCCGCGCAGATCCACTTCGTCGGCATCGGCGGCATCGGCATGAGCGGCATCGCCGAGGTGCTCCTCAACCTCGGCTACGCCGTCTCGGGGTCCGACCTCAAGGAGTCGGAGACGACGCGCCGGCTCGCCTCGCTCGGCGGCCGCATCTTCGTGGGCCACGCCGCCGGGAACCTCACCGAGGCGGACGTCGTCGTGACCTCGACGGCGGTGCGCAAGGACAACCCCGAGGTGATGGCCGCGCGCGACCGGAAGATCCCGGTCATCCAGCGCGCCGAGATGCTGGCCGAGCTGATGCGGCTGAAGTACGGCGTCGCCATCGCGGGCTCGCACGGGAAGACCACCACCACGTCGCTCGCCGCGCACCTGCTCGCGCACGCCGGGATGGACCCGACCGCCGTCGTCGGCGGCAAGGTCAACACGTTCGGCTCCAACGCGAAGCTCGGCAAGGGCGACTACATGGTCGTCGAGGCGGACGAGTCCGACGGCTCGTTCCTCCGCATCCCACCGACGCTGGCGGTGGTCACCAACATCGACCCGGAGCACCTCGACTACTGGAAGACGACCGAGGCCCTGCGGCAGGGCTTCGTCGACTTCGTGAACCGCGTCCCCTTCTACGGCATCTCGATCCTCTGCATCGACCACCCCATGGTCCAGTCGCTCATCCCCGACCTCGAGAAGCGGTTCGTGACCTACGGCGAGAGCCACCAGGCCGACTACCGCGCCGAGAAGATCGAGGTCTCGGGCCACTCGGTCCGGTTCGACGCCTGGCGGCGCCACGAGGCGCTCGGCCGCTTCGAGGTCCACATGGTGGGGCGGCACAACGCCCTCAACGCCCTCGCGGTGGTGGCGCTGGCCGACGAGATGGGGATCCCGATGGTCGTCACCCGCGAGGCGCTGGCCAGCTTCCGCGGGGTGCAGCGCCGCTTCACCGTGAAGGGGGAGAAGCGGGGGATCACCGTCGTCGACGACTACGGGCACCACCCTGCCGAGGTGAAGGCGACGCTCCTGGGCGCGCGCGAGGCCTTCCACCGTCGCGTCGTCTGCGTCTTCCAGCCTCACCGCTACACCCGCACGCGCGACCTCTTCCAGGAGTTCGCGACGGCCTTCAACGACGCCGACGTGCTCCTCCTCTCCGACATCTACGCGGCCAGCGAGGACCCGATCCCGGGCGTCTCCCCGGAGGCGCTGGTGGAGGCGATCCGCGCGCGGGGCCACCGCGACGCGACCTACGTCCCGCGCGCCGAGCTCGCCGCCCGGGCGCGCGCGCTCGTGAAGCCGGGCGACATCGTCATCACGCTGGGCGCCGGCGACATCACCAGCGTCGGCCCGGAGCTGCTGCAGCTCCTGGAGGCTTGAGCTTGGCCGCCGACTGGCGCGACGCCCTCACGCCTCGCCTC
>JBAVTL010000206.1:0-5671 GCA_049696175.1 Anaeromyxobacteraceae bacterium | reverse complement strand
GGAAGCGATCGTGCTCCGCCCCCTTCCAGCCCTCGTACTCGCGCGTGGTCGCGTCGAGCCGCGGGCGGAGCCCGGGATCGACGGCGGCGCCCGTCTGGAGGAGCGCGACGGCGTCGGCGTAGCGGCGCTGCGACCGGAGCTTGTCCGACTCGTCCGCCACGCCGCTCGCGTAGACCTGGGTGGCGCGGCGCGACTCGGCCGCGACGGCCGGGTCGTCGGAGAGCTGCCGCGCCTGCTTGATGAGCGCCGCAGCCTGTTGGAAGCGGCCCGCCACCACCTCCCCCTGCACCTGCGCGAGCCGCGCCAGCGCCACCCCAGTCCCCGCGCGGGTGGAGAGATCCGCCATGTCGGTCCGGGACGGATCTACCGTGAGGGCGAAGTTGGCCTCGTTGAGCGCACAGTCCCAGGCTCGCTGGCTGGCGCACGCGTTCGCCTGCGCGACCGCGCCCGAGAGTGCCTGCGCGCGCGCGTCCTCGTACTTCTGCTTCAGCACGGGGTCGTCCGGCTTGTCCGCGACGGCCTGCCGGTAGTTGGCCCAGGCGTTCTTCCAGTCGCCGACCGCGGCGTACTTGTCGCCCTGCTTGTCGTGGGCGACGCAGGCCGCGAGGAGGGCGAGGACGACGAGGGGTGCGAGCCGAAGCACGTTCGAGCGCATGTGGTTCCGTAGCAGGTTGGGCGGGTCAGCCTCAACTGCGTCAGAGAGGGTAGAGCCCCACCCGCTCGATTGAGCCTCGCGGCGCCTCCGCGAGCAGCGCGGCCACGGTCCGGCCTAGCCCGGGGACGACGAGCGCCGGCGCCAGCTCGGCCAGCGGGGCGAGCACGAAGGCGCGCGACGCGATCCCCTCGTGCGGCACGACGAGGCCGGGATCGCGGATGAGCCGCTCGCCGTAGAGGAGCAGGTCGAGGTCGAGCGTCCGCGCCGCCCAGCGGACGCCTCCGCGCCGCCGATGCGCGGCCCCCTCGAGCTCCTGCAAGAGCGCGAGCAAGGGGCGTGGCTGGAGGAGGGTCTCCACCTCGAGCACCGCGTTCAGGTACCTGGGCTGGGGAGGTCCCACCGGCGGCGTGTCCCAGACGCTCGACGCCCGGACGACGGCGACGGCGCCAGACTCGCGCAGCCCGCGCCCAGCCAGCGCCAGGTTGCCCCACCGGTCCCCGAGGTTGCTGCCGACTCCGATGAAGGCGCGCATTCGCGCTCCTTAGCCTCTAGAGCACCCGGTTGGCCATACGCCACTTCTGAGCCCCGCCCTCGGCCCCAAGTGGGCGCTGCATAGCGAGCGCTGACACTCCTACATGTGAGACGTTCGCGCTCAAGTGGCTTTTGTACCTACCCCCCGCCACCGGCCACGAAGGGGCGACTACAGGAAAGAGGATCCCAATGACAACGAAGCACTGTCGGAAGGGGCGTTGGAGTCTTCGATCGACCCTCGCCCTGCTCGTGACGCTGGTGCCGGCGATCGCCTTCTCCCAGATCCCGCTCGCCCCCAACACGCAGGTGCCGCTCCCCGCAAAGGCCATCCCCAAGTTCGTCCAGGCGCTGCCGCTCCTCGACACGCAAGGCGGGCCGATCGCCACGAGCGTGGCCGCGAGCCTCAACGTCGCGATGTGCGAATTCCCCACGAACATCCTTCCGCCCGGCACCATCGCGCCCGGCGTCCAGACGAGCACCTGGACCTGGGGCTACAAGCTCAACGGCGCGTGCCCGTCCACCGCCACGGCACAGCAGACCTACATCGGGCCCGTAGTCATAGCGCAGCGAAACGTCCCGACTGAGGTCACCTGGACTAACAACCTCCCCACGGCGACCACGAGCAACGTCGTCGCGTGGAAGTTCGGCACCGACCCGACGCTCCACTGGGCCGACCCCCTGGCCCTGGGCTGCATGGACCAGGAGATGGCGACGATGACGCCGCCGGCCTTCGGCACCCCGTGCGCCCAGAACTACCTCGGGCCGATCCCCGCGGTGCCACACCTGCACGGCGGCGAGGTGCCTCCGGGCATCGACGGCTCGCCCGACTCCTGGTTCACGAGCGATGGGGCGTATAGGGGAGTCAAGTACTACACCAAGGCCGGCGCTGCGGCCCCGGCCAACGGCGCCTTCTACGCCTACCCCAACACCCAGGAGGCCGCGCCGCTCTGGTTCCACGACCACACGCTCGGCGTCACCCGGCTGAACGTCTTCGCAGGGCTCGCCGGCGCCTACTTCATCACGGACCCCGCCCTCGCGCTGCCGCCGAACCTCCAGACAATCCCGGAGGTCATCCCGCTCGTCATCCAGGACAGGATGTTCGACACCACGGGCCAGCTCTTCTTCCCGGCGGCCAACTGGGGCGGCGTGGTCAACGCGCTCAACCCGCAGCACCCGTTCTGGAACCCCGAGTTCATCGGCGACACCATCGTCGTGAACGGCAAGGTCTGGCCGTTCGTGAACGTCCAGCCGAAGCGCTACCGCTTCCTCTTCCTCAACGGCTCCAACGCCCGCACCTACGAGCTCTTCTTGATCAACCAGAAGGGCGGTGGCAGCGGCCCGACGATGTGGGTCATCGGCAACGACGGTGGCTACCTCGACTCGCCCCAGGCGGTCGATCCGAAGGCGGGCGGGAAGCTGCTCATCATGCCAGGCGAGCGGTACGAGGTGATCATCGACTTCGCCGCCTTCCCCGGCACGAACCTCCTGCTGCGCAACACCGGTCGCACGCCCTACCCCGGCGGTCCGCCGCCCAACGGGACCACCCTCGGCCAGATCGTCCAGTTCCGCGTGGGCCCGGGCCCCGTCGCCGACGCGAGCTACGACCCGGCGCTGGGCGGCGCCATCCGGGGACCTGGGCAGACGATGACGCGGTTCGTGAACCCGCTCACCGGCACGCTCCTCGCCGCCCCCACGAAGATCCGGCAGCTCACGCTCAACGAGGTGATGGGGATGGGCGGCACCGGCTTCGACGTCTACACGGGCGCTCCCATCGTCTACCCGGGCGGGCCGCTCGAGATCCTGCTGAACAACACCGACTGGAACGGCACCCACGTGATGAACGGGATGGTGATGGGGCGCGGCGACTTCACGCCGATCACCGTGGGCGGGAAGACCGTCTACTACTCCGAGCTGCCGCAGGAGGGTGACACGGAGCAGTGGGAGATCGTGAACCTCACGGCGGACGCCCACCCGATCCACCTGCACCTCGTCCAGTTCCAGCTCCTGAGCCGCCAGGCCTTCGACCTCAAGGGATACAGCGCGGCCTACGCGCTGGCGTTCCCGACCGGCCTGTACACGCCGGGGTACGGGCCGCCGATGAACTACTCCGGGGCGATGCGGGGAGGGCTCCCGCTCGACGGCGGCAACCCGGACGTCACGCCCTTCCTGCGCGACGGCGGGAAGCCCCCTGCGGCGCAGGAGTCGGGCTGGAAGGACACCCTCGTGGTGCCGCCCGGGATGGTGACGCGGTTCATCGTCCGGTGGGCGCCGCACAGCCTGCCGCTCGCGACCCCGGCGGCGCAGCTCGCCTACCCGTTCGACCCGAACGACGGCGGGCTGACCAACTACGTCTGGCACTGCCACATCCTCGACCACGAGGACAACGAGATGATGCGGCCGACGTCGGTCACGCTCAACCCGCTCGCCCCGGCCCCGGCCGCGCGCCAGCTGGTGAAGGGGATCGCGTACTGACCGGCGCGACCTGGTTCGGAGTCCCGGCTCCCCGTCCCGCCACGCGCGGGGCGGGGGGCCGTCGTTTTGACGCGCGCAGCCATGATTGCCTGACATTCGGGCGCCGGGTCGGGGTGCGGCGGACCCGGGTTGCCCGCGACCTGAATCGGTCTGGAATGCTCGGGCGATCCTTCGCATCGCACGCCCCGGCATTGTTCCCTCCTTCCACGCAGTAGCATCGGGTGCGGCATTCTGACGCACGCCGCTGCTACGCGGAACGGCGCGGCACCACCCATGCAGCATCCGGCCTGCCGCCGCCGACGCGCTCCAGCGCAATCGGGAGCGCTTCACGGTGCGTGACGTCGCGACGAGGTAGCGAGAACCGGACCCGTCTTCGGGCCGGAATCACACTGCTGAGCGCGCCGGAAGGCGCGCGGGGGAGAGATCCGTGGCGAAGCTTCGCATCGGAACGCGGTTGGCGCTGGCCTTCACCTTCCTCATCGCCGTCCTCATCGCGGTCGGCTGGGTCGGCCTCAGCCGCATGGCGAGCATCAACGAGCACCTCGACGAGGTCGCCATCCAGCGCTGGGGCAAGGCCCAGATCGCGGCCGAGGGCGCGAACCGCGCCCAGCTCCAGGCCTCGCTCACGGGCCAGCTCTTCCTCTCCAAGGACGAGGCCGACGTCGCCCGGGTGCTGGAGGCGATGGACGCCAACCGGCGCGCCGCCGTCGTGCTGGTGGAGCGGCGCGAAGCGAACGTGGTCCAGGCGAGGGGCAAGGAGCTGCTGCAGCGGGTGAAGGAGGCCCGCGCCGGCTACCTGGAGCCGTACGGCCGGGCGAAGCAGCTGCTGCTCGACGGGCGGGTCGAGGAGGCCCAGGGGCTCGCCATCAAGGACGTCATCCCCAGGCTCGGCGCCGTCAACGACGCGTGGGACGCGATGGTGAACTACGAGGGCGAGCGGATGGCCGAGGCCCGGGACGAGTCGAAGGAGTCCTACGAAGCCGCCCGCATCGCGGTGCTGGCCATCATCACGGCCTCGGTGCTCCTCGCGGCGCTCATCGCGGGGCTCGTCACCCGCAGCATCACCGTCCCCGTGATGAAGGTCGTGACGCTGACTGACAAGATCGCCGGGGGCGACCTGCGCGAGAACATCGTGGTCGAGCGCGGCGACGAGATCGGCCAGCTCCAGGCGTCGATCCGCGCGATGACCGAGAAGCTCCAGCAGGTCATCGGCGAGGTGAGGACCGGCGCCGACGCGCTCTCGATGGCAGCCGGCCAGGTGTCGTCGACGTCGCAGGTGCTCTCGCAGGGGACCGGCGAGCAGGCCGCGAGCGTGGAGGAGACCACCTCCTCGCTCGAGGAGATGGGGGCCTCGATCGGCCAGAACGCCGAGAACAGCCGCCAGACCGAGCAGATGGCGAGCGGGAGCTCGCGCAACGCGGAGGAGAGCGGCCGCGCGGTGACCGAGACGGTGAGCGCGATGAGGGACATCGCCGAGAAGACGTCGATCATCGAGGAGATCGCCTACCAGACCAACCTCCTCGCCCTGAACGCCGCCATCGAGGCGGCCCGCGCCGGCGAGCAGGGCCGGGGGTTCGCGATCGTGGCGCAGGAGGTCCGGAAGCTGGCCGAGCGGGCGCAGACGGCGGCCAAGGAGATCGGCGCGCTGGCGGGGACGAGCGTCAAGGTCGCCGAGCGGTCAGGGCGGCTCCTCGCCGACCTCGTGCCGTCGATCAGGAAGACCGCGGACCTCGTCCAGGAGGTCGCCGCGGCGAGCCAGGAGCAGTCGAACGGCGTCGCGCAGATCAACCGGGCGATGTCGCAGGTGGATCAGGTGACCCAGCGCAACGCGTCGGCAGCGGAGGAGCTCTCCTCGACGTCCGAGGAGATGGCGAGCCAGGCGGAGTCGCTGCAGTCGCTGATGTCCTTCTTCCGCCTCGACGAGGGGCTCGAGCGCGCGGCGCGGGCCCACGCAGACCACGGCGGTCGCGGAGCCCATCACGCCGCCGCCTTGCTGCAGCGCCCCTACCAGCC
>JBAVTL010000205.1:0-3034 GCA_049696175.1 Anaeromyxobacteraceae bacterium | reverse complement strand
CTCCACCGGCGCGGCCGCGAAGAGCCCGAGCTGCTCCCCGGCCGGCACCTCGGAGCCGCGCGACGCCACGAGCCCCGACACCGAGACGCCGGTCAGCCTGACGGGGCGGGCGAGATCGACGCGGTCGAGCTGGCCTCGCGCCGCGTGGAAGAGCGCCCGATCGTCGTCGGTCGGGACGGCGAGCGTCGTCCGGCGCGTCACGAGCGTGAAGTCCGCGTACTTCACCTTGAGCGTGACGACGTCCCCCTCGACGCCCGAGGCGCGCAGCCGGCGCCCGACCCGGACCGCCTGCGAGAGCAGCTCCCGCGAGAGCTCGTCCCGCCCCACCAGATCCTCGCCGAAGGTGTCCTCTGCGCCGACGCTCTTCGCCTCCTCGCCGGGCGTCACCTCGCGCGCGTCGTCCCCCACCGCCAGCGCCTTCAGGTGCTGCGCAGCGCTCCCGCCGACCGCCGCGGCGACCGCCGATCCCGGCAGCCGCGCGAGGTCGCCGATCGTGGCGGCGCCGATCCTGCGCAGGGCCCGCTCGGTGACCGGACCGACACCCCAGAGCCGCCCGATCGGCAGCGGCGCGAGGAAGGCGGCCGTCGCGCCCCGCGGGACCTCGACCAGGCCGTCCGGCTTCCCGACGTCGGTCGCGATCTTCGCCGCGAACTTCACCTCAGCGATCCCGGCGGAGATCGCGAGCCCGCACTCCTCGCGGACCGAGCGCTTGATGGCCCGCGCGATGTCGGCGCCGGAGCCGTGGAGCGCGCGGCTCGCGGTCACGTCGAGGAACGCCTCGTCGAGCGACAGCCCCTCCACGAGCGGCGTGTAGCGCCCGAAGATCCCGAACACGCGGTCGGAGAGCTCCGAGTACCGGTCGAACCGGGGAGACAGGAAGACCCCCTCGGGACAGAGCCGGCGCGCCCGCGCGGTGGGCATCGCTGACCTGACGCCGAAGGTCCGCGCCTCGTAGCTGGCCGCGCAGACGACGCCGCGCCCGCTCGTCCCGCCGACGATGACGGGCCGGCCTCGCAGCTCGGGCCGATCGAGCTGCTCGACCGACGCGAAGAAGGCGTCGAGATCCATGTGGACGATCGTGCGGGGGCGCTCCACGACACCTCCTTTAGCACCTCCACCGCGTCTCGCCGCCCCCCGGTATCCCCCGGGAGAGGCAGATCGGGAACGCAGGGGGATCCCCTGAATACGGCCGTTAGCGTCCCTTCACTTTGCCTTGATCAAGAGCGGAGCGGTCGTTAACTGGATCCAGCGTGGACACCTCACTACCGATGGAATTCGCACAGCCCCCAGCCCGCCCCAGCGTAGCCGAGCGGATCCGTGACGCCGCGCGCGAGGAGTACGCGAAGCGCGGGTTCCATGGAGCGCGCGTGCAGCGGATCGCGCGCACGGCCGGCTGCAACGTCGCGATCATCTACCGCCACTGGACCTCAAAGGAGACGCTCTACGTCGACATCCTGAAGTCGGCGTGGCTCACGGCCGCCAGGGAGATCGAGGAGTCCCTCGAGGCCGGGGACGGCAAGGGGACGGGCGCGATCGAGCTCTTCGCCGACGCCCTCTTCCGCGACCCGCTCGGCGCGCAGATCCTCATCCGGGAGTACCTGGACGGCGCGCCGCACATCCAGAAGCTCGCCGAGAAGGAGCCTGCGCTCCTCGAGCCGCTTCGCCAGGCGACGGAGTCCTTCGCCGCCGGCGACTGGCGGCGCCACGCAGCCGAGCTCGTCCTCCACGGCCTCCTGCGCGGCGGCGGGGAGCCGGCTCGTGAGGAGACGATCACCGATTCGGGGTAACGAGGGCCGTCCCTCCCTCGCCCCACTGATCCGGTCCGCCCGTGGCAGGGCGGGCCGGATTTTTTTTTGCGCCGCGCACACTTTCCGCTCGCCCCGCCGCGGCGTAGTCTCGCGCGCCATGCGAGCCGACGTCGTCGTGGTGGGCGCGGGCGTGCAGGGCTGCGGCGTCGCCCTGCGCCTCGCGCAGGCAGGCAAGTCCGTCATCGTCCTCGAGAAGTCCATCCCCGGAGCGGAGGCGTCGAGCGCCGCGGGCGGGATCCTCTCCCCGGGGGTGGAGGCCGAGCAGCCCGGCCCCTTCTACACGCTGTGCCGTGCCTCCCTCGCCCGGTACGCGTCCTTCGCGGAGGAGCTGGAGCGGCTGGCCGGGATGTCGATCGGCTTCCGGGGAGGCGGGACGCTCGAGGTGGCGCTCGACCCCGAGCACGCCGGCATCCTGGCCGCCCGCGCCGCGATCCTCGAGAAGCACTCGCTGCCGGTCGAGGTCCTCGACGACCTCGAGGTGCGCAAGCTCGAGCCGGGGCTCTCCCCGCAGGTGCGCGGTGCGCTCTACTTCCGCGACGAGGGGTCGCTGGACCCGCGCCTCTTCGGGCGGGCCCTCTCCATCGCGGCGATGCGGGCGGGCGCGAAGTTCCTCACCGGGACGGTGAGGCGGATCCGGAGCGAAGGTGGCCGCGCCGCCGGCGTCGATCACGAGACGGGGAGGATCGACGCCGACGCGGTGGTCCTGGCGGCAGGGAGCTGGAGCCTGCTCGTCGAGGGCCACTCGCTCCCGGAGCGGTCGGTCCGCCCGGTGCGCGGCCAGATCGCGCTCCTGGACACCCGCCCGCCGCTCCTCTCCCGCGTCGTCTTCTCGTCGAAGGGGTACGTCGTGCCTCGCGCCGACGGCCGGATCCTCTGCGGCTCGACGACCGAGGAGGTGGGCTTCGACAGGCGCGTCACCGCCGGCGGGCTGCAGCAGGTCCTGGGGATCGGGATCGAGATCGCCCCCGACCTCGCGAAGGCGCCCGTCATCGAGACGTGGGCGAACTTCCGCCCGGCGAGCCCCGACGGCGCTCCGATCCTCGGCGCCGGCGCGCTCCCCGGCCTCTTCTACGCCACGGGCCACACCCGCAACGGGATCCTGCTCGCCGCCATCACCGCGGACGCCGTGAGCGCGGCCGTCCTCGGGCGGCCGGTGCCGGTGGACCTGGCCGCGTTCTCCCCGGCGCGCCTCACGGCGGCGCGCTGACGTGAGCCGGGCGCACGTC
>JBAVTL010000204.1:0-2176 GCA_049696175.1 Anaeromyxobacteraceae bacterium | reverse complement strand
AGCGTGAGCCGCCCACCGTCGGGCGGCGGGAGCTGGCCCGGCGGGGAGAAGGGATCGGTCGGGTCGACCCAGATCGGCTCCTTGCCGCCCACGCGGACGATCGCGTGGTCGAACTCGCCGAGCCCCGGGAGCTCCGGCGCGACCTCGAACCACTGCGTCCGGAGGAGCGCTACGTGCGCCTCGAACCCTGCGGCGCGCAGCAGCCCCACGAGCAGCAGCGAGAGGTCCTTGCAGTCCCCGTAGCGCCGCCCGAGCGTCTCGTCGGGCGGCGCGGGGAGGATGGCCGCCTCCCCGAACTCCAGCCCGGTGTACCGGACGTTCTGGTGGATCCAGGCCGTGAGCAGCCGGACCGCCGCGGGCTGGGGCGTGCCGGCGGGGACGACCCGCGCCACGATCCCCTTCAGGTCGCTGCCGCGCAGCCGGCCGTCGAGGAGCTCGGCATACCGGCGGGCGACCTCCTCCCAGGAGCGGCCGGTCGTGAAGGCCACGTTGGCGGCCAGCTCGGCGTCGCGCGGCGGGTAGGGCTCGATCTCCCCGCGCGCGGGGGAGTCGCGCCGCTCGAAGAGCAGGACCCGCCGGCCGTCGCGCTCCGACTCGATCGGCTTCACGGCGGTCCCGCGCGCGACCCAGCGGATCGGCAGCGTCTTCGGGGCGTCGATCCGGAGCCGCACGAGCCGGACCGGGTTGGGCTGCGAGAGCCAGAAGCGCGACAGCGTTCCGGCGTCGAAGAAGGGGGCCATGTCGCGGACGACGCTCACCTCCTCGACGATCGCGTCGGTCACCACGGCCGGGAGCGGTCCCTGCAGGACGCGCCGGTCGGAGTAGAGCTCGTCGTCCGCCTCGCCGACCCCGGCCTCGACGAGCGTCCTCGCGTCGAGCAGGTGGACGCCGCCGCTCGGCGTGATGACGCGCGCGCGGATCTCTGGGCGCGCCTGGTGCCAGGGGGCGAAGCTGCGCTCGATCCGGGCCCAGCTCCGCGCGGCTTCACGCGAGAGCGGCCGGTAGATCAGCCGGTAGGTGAAAGTCGCCGCGCCGCGCTCGTCGTAGACGAAGTTCCCCTCCTCGAGGAGGACGTCGACCGGCGCCCCCTTCGTGGGGGGGAGGGCGCGCGCCGCGGCGATCATCGCCTGCGGATCGCCCGAGAGCGGTACGTCCCCCCACGGCTCGGCGCCGGTGGCTCGCTGTGGTGCCAGGACGGCGAGGACTGCGGCGACGGGGAGCGCGAGGCGTGGAGTGGGCATGGAGGATCGTATTTTGACGGAGAGGGGACCTCCGCGCCATGCAAGGCGAGGGGCGACGTCCGGCGGCGGAAGTCCGCGCGCCGCGCGGACCTGGGTTCGCGGGGTAATCCTCTCGGGCGGGACGGTCGGGACGGTCGCCCCTTGACGCCCCGTTTCGTGAGGCGTAGCGGTCCTGATCAGGAGGGATGTGACCATGCGCTCGGCGCTCTTCCTGGCCGTCTTCGCGGTCGCTGCGGGACGCGGCGGCTGCGACCCCATCGCCCCATGGGATCCTTGCGAAGGGAAGCCGTGCGGCGAGCTCTGCCGCGCCTGCCCACCCGACGCCGCCGACTGCGTCGAGACGATGGTCGTGAAGGCGTGCGACGCGAAGGGGGAGTGCGCCACGGAAGGCTCCTTCACGTGCGAGGAGCCTCCGCCCGCCGATCCGTGCGCGGGGCTGGCCTGCGGCGACGAGTGCGTCATCGACGCGCCGTGCGCTCCCCTCTGCCTGATGCCCTCGATCCTCGGGAAGTGCGATCCCCGGGGCACCTGCCAGCCAGTGACCGAGATGAAGTGCGACGCGCCGCCCCCGCCCGCGGATCCCTGCGCGGGAAGGCTCTGCGGCGAGCCATGCAGCACGTGCGATCCCGCGGTCGGCATGATGTGCCCGATGGTGATGATGTACTGCGACGCGGCAGGGGCGTGCGGGTACGCGTACCCGGTCTGCACGACCGCGACGCGCTGAACAGGAAGTCCGCGCCGACGCCGTCGGGCGGCGTGCCCCATCTGGTCGGCGCCTGCTTTGGCGGCCGAGACCGGGGCGGCCGATGGCCTGAGGCAGGTCAAGTAACCAGGAGCAGGCGTTGCGGCTCGGCGCGCTTGGGGGGCCGGCCACGCCACCGGGGGTTCCGGCGGGGGTGCGAGCTCTTCGCCCGCGGCGTGGCGCGGCCTTCGGG
>JBAVTL010000203.1:0-3676 GCA_049696175.1 Anaeromyxobacteraceae bacterium | reverse complement strand
ACATGTACGAGCTCGGCTGGCGCCGCGTCGGCTGGCTCGTCCTCCGCACCAGCAACATCTTCCGCGCGGTCTTCGGCGACGCCGAGATGATGACCCGCGTCCGCCCCGTCCTCGCCCGCCAGCTCCTACGCTACGACACCTACGACCAGCCCCTCGACTACATCAAGGCCGTCTTCGGCCCGCGCAACGCCTACGGAAACCCCCGCCACCCCGTCAGCTACTACCTCTACGGGATCGCCGGCGCTCCCTACGTCAACCTCAACGACCCCGAGACCAAGCGAGACGATCTCACCGTCGACCAGGTCTTCGCGTCCATGCAGACCTACGCCGACACCTACGTCTATCCAGCCATGAAATGGCTCACCGCCAAGGCCGCCGCGAACGGCATCGTCCCTCTCGGCTACGAGGCCGGCCAGCACCTCCTCCCCAAGCAGGGCAGCGCCGCCGCCAAGCTCGCCGCGCAGATGGACCCACGCATGGGCACGCTCACCCTCGCGATCCTCGACCACTGGAAGGCCGCCGGCGGTGGCACGCTGAACTACTACACCATCTGCTCCGCCTGGGGTGCGTACGGCTACTGGGGCCTCTCCACCGACATCACCTCGGAGGCCACGCCGAAGTGGGACGCGGTGAAGCGACTCGTGCGCGCCACCCCAAGGGTCCGATGAGCTGACTCCAATCTTCACCGACGAGCTGGAGCTGGGCCAAGGTGTTCACATCTCGGCGCTCCAGGTGAGGCGCGCGGAGGCGTTCTCCGCCTCGTCGGCCAGGATGCTCAGGCGCTCCGCGCGTTGCGCCCAGGCCGTCTCCATGCTCCTCGCCGCCGCGAAGCGGCGCGCGTTGAAGGCAGCTTCACGCAGCGCGTTGACGTCCGAGAGCAGGTCGATGGTCGCCTGCGCGAGCGCGGCGACGTCTCCAGCGGGGACTACCCTCCCGCCGCCAGAGTCACGGCAGAGCTCGGACCACATCTCGTTCGCGTATCCCGCGATCGGCACGCCGCACGCAAAGGTCTCGAGGTAGGTGCATGAAGGATCGCCCTGGACGTGACAGGAGACGAAGAGGTCGGCGCCGCGGGCAACCTCGATGAGATCCGGCCTGTAGGGCACCGGCTCGTGGATGGCCACCTTGCTGGCCACTCCGCCGCTGCGCAGCAGCGCGACCATCTCGTCCTTGAGCGGGCCGGCGCCGAACAGATCCAGCCTGAACTCCACGCCCCTGCGGTCCAACTCCAGGCCGACCTTCACCACGTCGAGCGCGCCCTTGATGGGATGGAACCTGCCGGTGAAGAGGAGCCGCGGCGGCCGGCGGCCCAGCGACTCTAGCCGCGCCTGGAGCACCGCCTCAGGGACGACGTCCGCCGAGCTGGCGCGCGTGTCGAAGAAGAGGAGGCTGGAGGGTGCGACACGGCCGAGCTCCAGGTAGGTCGGGTACCCGTTCGCGTGGAGCTCCGCGGCGTTGGCCACGGCCGCGAGCTTCTGCCGGTGTAGCGCGCGCAGCCGCGCGCCCCTCACGATCCGACGGACGCGAGACTTCGTGTTCGACCGCATGATGTCGAGCTCGGTTCGGAGCGTGGTCTCCGAGACCGCGACGTACCTCACGCCGCGGGCCCGGCACAGCTCCGCGACCCGGACGTTGAGCGCACCGCTGCTCCCCACGCAGACCAGCGCCGCTTCCTCGATGGCCCTCCCCAAGACCTCGGGGATGTCCGCATCAGCGCGCGTCCCGGGCATGACCCGCACCTCATAGGTGAGGTCCGCCAACGGAACCTCGACGTGATCGATCGCCTGCAGCCTCTCGGAGTCGCTGAGCGCGGGCAGAACGCAGGCCAGCGGTCGGCCGATTCGGCGCGCGAACTCGAGCATCCCGGAGTGGAACTTCCGGTCGACGAGGAGAGTCCTCTGCCGAAGCTCCGCGCCGCAGAGGGCCACGAAGACAATCGGCCGCGCGCGCCCTCTCCCGCGCGAGCGGGATTCGACCGGAGCCCACTTCATCGCGTCACGCTACTGGAGGCCGTCCAGGTGCGACAGCGCTCAATCGGATACCCGTGTGATCGGATACCCGTGTGCCTTCGGGCCCCTCCCCCCTCCAAGTAGTCCGGCCGTTGGTGGCGGACAACTCCACCAAGTGCCGCCCTTTCGCAGGACCCTTGAAGGGCTCTTCTGCGCGACGGCGTCAAGTCCCTCGCGCCAACGACACCTTCACGGCCACACACTGTGTGTCCCTAACAAGTAGGGGCACTTGCGCGTTTGTACCCCTACGTCAGGGGGCTGATTCAAAGCAAGCAACTGTACCTAACACCCTGACATGTCAGATGTTTTCCTATGGCGGCCCTGACCTGGAGGCGGGTTTTTGCCCCGTACCGTTCGTGATGAATTGCCTCGCGTCGCCCAGTTTGTCCCGTGTTCAGGCGACATCACGAAAGGCAGCGGAATGAAGAAGATGACGTTTGTCGCTCGAATCGCGGTCCTTGGTCGCCTTTCAGTCCTCTCCCTGGCAGCGTGCGGAGGCGCGTCGGTGACATCGGCGCCGGCCCCTGCCGGCCAGTCCTCTGCGCAGCAGATCGCAGTCGCCGTCGACCCGCTGGCCGTCCAGGTGCTCCCGAGCGGCACCGCGGCGTTCGCGGCGACCGTCACTGGCGCGGCCAACACGTCCGTCCAGTTCCTCGTCGCCGAGGCCGCCGGCGGAAGCGTCGACGCCTCCGGCAAGTACCTGGCCCCTGCGACCACGGGCGTCTACCACGTGATCGCCCGCTCACTCGCGGACTCCACGGTGGAGGCCACCGCGACCGTGACCGTCACGGCGACGCCCGTGATCGCCGTCGGCGTCTCGCCGGCGAGCGTCTCCCTCTCGCCCGGGGCGACCCAGACGTTCACCGCCAGCGTGACGGGCACCTCCAACCTGGCGGTGACCTGGACGGTGCAGGAGGCGACGGGCTGCGGCTCGATCACCTCGGCCGGGCTCTACACTGCCGGGACCAACGCGACGTGCCACGTCGTCGCCACGAGCAGCGCGGACAACACGAAGTTCGGCGTGGCCTTCATCGCCATCGCTTCAGGGACGCCCAGCGCGACTCTGCTAGGCGTGAACATCGAGGGAGTGTCGGACTGGTCGGCGCAGCCGTTCTTCGCGGACATGATCAAGCAGGGGCGCCCCTGGAACGTGATCGGCAGCCTCTCGACCCCCGCCCCCGTCGACGCCAACGGCTGGCCAACCGGTGACGCCCAGATCGTCATCGCCACCCCTCCCGCCATGGTGGCGCGGGCCGAGCCCTACAAGCTCTCCTTCGTCGGCAACGCCACGGTCTCCGCGCTCGGCGGCACGATCGCCAACAAGGTCTACGACCCCGCCACCAACACCACCACCGCCGACGTCTTCATCACGGCATCGGACCCCGCCCAGCCCCACCTCAACGGCAACTTCGTCCTCTCCTTCTCCGGCCAGCCCGGCGGCGTGAAGCAGGTCCGCCTCCTCCGCCCCGGCCACGCCCCCTCGGAGATCTTCTCCCAGGACTTCCTCGCCCGCATCTCCCACTTCACCACGCTCCGCCTGGGCATGTTCCTCGGCCCCGCCAACGAACAGGTGACCGCCAACACCGACCATGAGTGGTCCGACCGCGGCCTCCCCGGCTACGCCCTCCAGACCATCGACGCCCCCGCCTGGGAGTTCGTCACCCTCC
>JBAVTL010000202.1:0-17355 GCA_049696175.1 Anaeromyxobacteraceae bacterium | reverse complement strand
GACGTGCGCCGCGGCCGCCGGCGCGAGCCCGCGCACCTGCGCTGACGCTCCCGCTGCGGGCTCCTACTATTACCAGGCGACCTTCACGGACGCGGACGGCGTCACCGGCAGCCCGGCGGTCACCGCTTCGCCCGTGACCGTGGCGGCCTGCGCCGTCAACAGCACCGCCCTTGGAGTGGTGACGGCCTCGCAGACGACGGGCGCGACGCCATCGCTCTCGATCAGCGCGGCCTTCACGGGCGACGCCAACTCGTCCAACTCGGCGACGTACGCGCTCTCGAAGGATGGCGGCGCGTACGGGATCGCCGTTCCGATGACGCGGGGCGCCGGCGTCTTCACTGCGACGGCGAGCAGCCTCGTGTGCGGCTCGACGTACACGGTTCGGGTCACGGCCTCGGACGGTGACGGCCTGAGCGGCAGCCCCTCGACCTCCTCGAGCGTCCCGATGGGCAACTGCACCTTGGCGGGCACTCCGACCGCGACGTCGTCCGCCTGCCAGGCCGCGAACGTGTCCGCGCCATTCACGGGGGACGCGAACAACAACGGCAGCACCACCTTCGCGCGCAGCACGACCGGTGCTGCGCCGTGGACCGCTGCGACGTGCGCCGCGGACACGGGCGCGACGCCGCGCACGTGTGCTGACGCGCCGGCGGCCGGTACCTACTACTATCAGGCGACCTTCTCCGACGCGGACGGCGTGACGGGCAGCCCGGCCGTCTCGGTCTCGACGGTCACCGTCGGGGCCTGCGCGACGCTTTCCACGACGCTCGGGGCGGTGACCGCTTCGCAGGCGGCGGGCGCGACGCCCTCGGTCTCGATCAGCGCGGCGTTCACGGGAGACGGCGACTCGGACAACTCGGCCACGTACGCGCTCTCGAAGGATGGCGGCGCCTACGGGACCGCCGTTTCGATGACGCGGGGCGCCGGCGTCTTCACGGCGACGGCGGCCAGCCTGGTGTGCGGATCGACATATACGGTTCGCGTCACCGCCACGGATGCCGACGGCGTGAGCGGCAGTCCGGCGACCTCGACGGCCGTGGTGATGAACAACTGCACGGCGGCCGGGATCCCTACCGCGAGCTCGGGGATCTGCGAGACGGTCAGCGTCTCGGCACCGTTCACGAACGACGCCAACGGAAGCAGCAGCACGTCGTTCGCGCGCAGCGCCACCGGGAGCGCGCCCTGGACCGCCGCCTCCTGCGCGGCGGGCACCGGCGTGAGCCCCCGTACCTGCATCGACGCCTCGGTGCCGGCCGGCACCTACTATTACCAGGCGACCTTCACCGACGCGGACGGCGTCACCGGCAGCCCCGCGAGGACCGCGTCGACGATCGCCGTCGCGGCCTGCGGACCGTTCTCCGCCGAGGGGAGCTCCAATCCCGCCGCGCCGACGATCTCGATCATCAACCCGCTGAAGGGGACGCCGGCGGTGCCGAACCCGGTGAGCGGGAAGATCCGCGTGCAGATCCGCGTCTTCAACCCGGGCGGCGTCAGCCTCATCAGCGGCCTCGCGCTGAGCGACAACGACGGGTCGACCTACGCGTACACGACCTTCACGGCGCTCTCCACGTTCGACACCCCTACGACCGGCACCGTCACCGGCCGGACGTTCGAGGCACAGATCACGCCGACGGCGGGGCTTCACACACTGCGCGCGCGGGTGACCAACACGGCCATCACGCCCACCCTGGTGCTCTCGAACTCGGTGCCCATCAACGTCCTCGCGGCGGGGAAGGGTGACGGCAGGCTCCTCGTCCGGGACAACTCGAGCCAGCTCTGCTCGGACTGCCACGGCGGCATCATGACCCACTCGTCGGAGGCGGCCGGCACCGAGTTCGGCTCGTGGGCGACGACCTGCCGCGACTGTCACACGCCGCACCGCACTCGGAACGTCTCCCTGGTCAGGGAGAGCATCACCGCCCCGGCCCTGGCGGCCGGCTACCCTGCGAATCGCGCCGTCGTCTACCGCACGAACGACGGCGGGTACACCGCCTCACCGACCGCCACCACCAGCGGCCTCGCCAACGGCGCCTCTCCGCCCTCGGGCGCCTGCCAGGTCTGTCACACGCGGACGCAGTACTACCGGCAGGACGGCTTCGACTACCCGCTGCCCGACCGGGTCCAGACCGCCTCGGGCGGCCACTACCCGAGCCAGCCCGGCGGCTGCGCCTCCTGCCACAAGCACACGGGCGGCATGCAGGCCAACTGCACCGGCTGCCACGGCGACAACAGCGCGACGCCGCGCACCAACTACACGGTGACCGCGCCGCCGCGCGACAGCTGCGGAAACTGGACGCCCAACGGTGCGGACCTCAACAACCGCGTCGGCGCCCACGAGCGCCACCTCATCGGCGGGTCGTACAGCAACGCGCTGGCCTGCCAGCAGTGCCACGCCAACCCGCCCACGTCCTCCAGCAACCCGAACCACCCGGGCACCTCCTGCTCGCCTCTCGCCGCGCAGCGCGCCGTGATGACCTGGGGCGCCCTCTCGAAGGGCGGCGGCTGGACCGCGACGGTCACGCCCTCCTACACCTACGCGTCGCAGACGTGCGGGACCACCTACTGCCACGGCGCGTTCACCAACGGCGGCGCCGCGACCCCGACGTGGGGCGGCACCGCTGCGTGCGGCACGTGTCACGGCCTGCCTCCGCCGGTCACCTCCGACGCCACCAAGAACCACCCGAACAACACCGCCTGCGACAAGTGCCACGGGGCCGGCTACTCGCTCACGGCGGTCGACAAGACGAAGCACATCGACGGTCTGCTCCAGAAGCCGAACAAGGGCTGCGCCAACTGCCACGGTGACCTGACCGTCGTCGACGGGACCAACGTGCTGCCGGGCGACGCCCGCGCGGCGCCAGGCTACGCCGGGATCGGCGTCGACACGACGGGCGTCTCCGTCCGCAGCGACGTCAGCGTCGGCGCCCACGTGAAGCACGTCAGCGACGGCATGATGGCCGGGAACTGCACCGCGTGCCACTCGCTCCCGGCCGAGGGCAACGTCGATCACGCGAACGCCGCGCCGGCCGTAACCTTCAACGTGCTCGCGGGGCTCGGCGTGACGGAGAGCTACCTCTCCGGGAACTGCACGGTCTACTGCCACTCCTCGGGCGTCCCGCTGGGGAGCACGACGGCGACCCCGAAGAGCCCGGGGTCCTGGACGAGCACGGTGGCGCTCGACTGCACCGGTTGCCACGCCGCCGCGCCGGCGACGAACGCGCACACGAAGCACGTCTCCGCCAGCACCTACGGCGTCGACTGCCAAGCCTGCCACGCGACCACGACCGACAACGGCACGAGCATCGTGGCCGGCGGCGGCGTCCACGTGAACGGCACCAACAACGTCGGGTTCACGACGACCGATCCGTTCTGGGCCGCCTACGTCTCGGGCGCGGGCTACACGTCGCCCGGGTGCAGCACCGTCTACTGCCACTCGAACGGCAACGGCGGCTACACGTCGCCCACCTGGAATGGCGGCACGTACACGGGCTGCACCCAGTGCCACGGCGGCTACACCGGCACGATCATGGCTACGGGAAAGCACGGCAACCACGCCAACAACGCCGGCCTGATCGGGAAGAACTACGAGTGTGACGACTGCCACGCGACGACGGTGGCAGGCGGGGCGACGCCGACGGTTGACTACGCCGGCGGGCAGCACGTGGATCGGACGAAGGACGTGTCGATCCAGAGCCGCGGGACGTTCCCGAGCACGGACACGACCGCGTCATGCAGCGCGACGTACTGCCACTCCTCCGGCCGTCCGACGAGCACGGGCTCCACGACCCCGTCCAAGTGGGCGCCGGTGACGTGGTCGGACGCGGCCTGGGGGGCGGGGACGTCCTGCCTCAAGTGCCACGGCACGTACACGTCCTCGGACGGCGCCACGTACGGCGGGTGGTTGTCGAACTTCGGCGAGCCGAACTACACGAGCGGCGGCCCGAACGTCGTCAACTCGAACAGTCACAAGAAGCACGCGACGTCGGCGGCCACCTGCGCGATCTGCCACCAGCAGACGACGGCGAACGGGACGACCATCAACTCTCTCTTCGCGATCCACACGGACGGTCAGCGCCAGGTGACGTGGGACACCGATCGGACGACCGGCGGCGCCCTGTACGATCCGTCGACGAAGAAGTGCTCGAGCGTTACGTGCCACGGCACGGGGCAGCCGGTCTGGGGTGGTTCTCCGCAGTTGTGCTCTGACTGTCACACGGGTGCAGCTGACAACGACAGCTTCGCGTTCGGGACGGCCGGCATCATCAACACCACTGAGTGGACGGGGAGCGGGCACGGGAACGCGACGCTGCTGGGCGTGAACGCGCTCCCGACGATCGCGGCAGGGAAGCCGTGCCTGTACTGCCACGACGAGAACGTGAGCCACGACGTCGGGACGAACCCGTTCCGGCTGAACGGGGCGACGCCGCTCGGTGGGGTGCCCACGGCCGGGAGCTACGTGGTGACGACGGACACGCTGGCGAACGCACCGTGCCTGAACTGCCATGGCGGCAGCGGGAACGGGGTGAACGCCGCGAGCCAGGGGCTGAAGACGGCGACGAAGAAGGTGGACGCGTGGCACCTGGGGTCGAAGCACACGACGACGTTCGGTGGGCGGCGGTGCTGGGACTGCCACGATCCGCACGGTGACGCGAACATCAAGATGGTCGGGAAGACTGTGGTGAAGGTCCCGAACGATCTCTACAGCTTCGCGAACGCGCCGACGGCGCGGGTGACGGGCGTGGCGTTCACGGTGAACGCGACGGGGACGGACTACGCGAACACGAGCACGTCGAGCGTGTGCCGCGCGTGCCACGTGACGGCGCTGCACTACAACGCGACGACGAACGACGGGCACCAGTCGGGGACGAAGTGCGTGGCGTGCCACTCGCACGACCAGCCGACGAACCTGGCGTTCATGAACAGCACGGCGTGCAACGCGTGCCACAACGCGCCGCCGACGCTGGGGAAGCACGGGATCCACGACGCGACGACGTTCAGCGAGACGAGCTACACGAACAACGCGCGGCACGCGTCGGCGACGCAGTACGGGTTCGCGTGCAACACGTGCCACAACGACGCCGCCGGACACATGAGCGACAACTCTAGCCCGTACGCGGTGGGCGTGACGTTCGGGAGCTTCGACACGACGGCGGTGGGCGGGACGTACGTGGCGGGCGTGGCGCAGACGGGAGACACGGCGCCGACGGGGCTGCTGACGTTCAGCTGGACTGGCGGGACGTGCAATACGACGTACTGCCACTCGAACGGATCGCCGGTGGGCGGGATGGCGGCGTACGCGGCGCCGAAGTGGACGGACACGTGGACTGCTGGGACGCAGTGCGTGAGCTGCCACAAGATGTCGGCGACGACGACGGTGCCGGACACGAACCTGTCCCACAGCCACCAGGTGCACACGTCGGCGGTGGCGTCGGGCGGGTACTTCTACAACTGCTCGCAGTGCCACAACGGGGTGGCGACGGGTGCGTCGGACTACCCGACGACGGCGGGGACGATCGTCGACAGGACGAAGCACGTGAGCGGGCCGACGCACAACGTGGCGTTCGACGTGACGTTCAACCCTGGGACGACGGGGTACGCGCAGGGGCCGGCGTACACGTGCAGCAACACGTACTGCCACTCGAACGGGACGAACGCGGCGAGCCCGCCGGCGAACACTTCGATCGCGTGGACGGCGACGAAGGCGGCGGATTGCTCGAGCTGCCACGGCGGCAACTCCACGGCGGCCGTGAAGATCGCGACGAACGATCACGCGGCGCACGTGAACCAGGCGGCCGGTTCCGCGACGCCGTATCTGGGGACGAACATCGCGTGTGGCCGCTGCCACGCGGCCACGGTAGACCAGGGCGATGACCGCGCGATCAAGGCGATCGCGAGCCACGTGAACCGCGCGGCGGACGTCTCGATGGTGAACGCCGATGCGACTGCCGGCGGGACGTACAGCGGCTCTGCGACGAAGCAGTGCTCGAGCACCTACTGTCACTCGGACGGCACGGAGATCCCGGGCAACTTCACGACGATGGACTGGGATCTTGGGACCGCGCTGGCGAACGACTGCATCCAGTGCCACGGCAAGGCCGGCGGCGCGTTCCCGTCGCAGTGGGGCGAGCCGAACTACACCAACGTCAACACGGCCGACGACACGCGGAACAGCCACCAGAAGCACGTGAGCACCGTGCTGGCGACCGCGAAGACGCAGTGCGTCGACTGCCACGCGTCGACGGTCGTTGCGAACGATGGGATCAACGACGGCAAGCTGAAGGCGGGCGGGACGCACCTCAACAAGCTGGTCGAGATCACGACGGGAGGGAAGATCGGCGGCTACACCGCCGCCGGCGAGAGCTGCACGACGATCACCTGCCACAACGGCGGGAACGCGGTCTGGGGCGGCACGCTCACCTGCTCCGACTGTCACACGAGCACGACGGCCGACGTGAACAACTGGTCCATCACGGACGACGTCCCGTCGGCCATCAAGACGACCAGCGAGTGGCTGACCACCGGCCACGGCAACACGACCGTGAACTTCGCCGGGGCGAACATCTGCCTCTACTGCCACGACGACACGGTCTCGCACGCGGTCACCACGAACCCGTTCCGGCTGCGCGGCGCGAGCACGGCGACGAACGGGATTACGGGCGCGTACAACTCCGCGAGCGCGACCTTCGGCAACGACCTCTGCCTCAACTGCCACAAGACGGACGCGGCGACGCGCTTCGGCGTCGATCCGGACGGCGCGAGCGCCGGGTACGTGGTGCGCGAGGCGGCGACCAAGTTCGTCGACACGTGGCACCACGGTGATGACCACACGGCTGCTCCTGTGACCACTGGCGGCAAGCGCTGCTGGGACTGCCACGATCCCCACGGCGACACCAACCTGCACATGATCGGCGCGGACGTCTTGCCGAACTCGACGGACGCATATGGCCTCGCAGGGACGCGCGTCACGGTGGCCTTCACGAGCGAGGCGGCCGGCGGCTACACGCGGACGGCCACGCCGTGGACCGGCGTCTGCCAAGCCTGCCACACGAAGACCACGTACTGGACCAACATCGGCGGTGGGCTGACGCACAACAGCGGCACCGACTGCATCAGCTGTCACACCCACAACAACGCCACGAAGAACTACGCGTTCGAGGGCGCGGGCGCGTGCTCGGCGTGCCACCTCGCGGCGGTCGGTGCGGGCGATCAGGACGAGGACGACTACGTCTACGGCACCGCCCCCAAGGCGATGATCGATCGTGACGATTGGGAGGCGTACGGCCACGGGGCCACCGTGGCGAACTACGCGCAGTCGGGGAACGTCGGGGCCAACTTCCCCGTCACGTCCACGGTCGAGGGCTGCTACTACTGCCACGCGCCGGAGACCGCGCTGTACACGGGCGGGCCGACGTCCGTTCACCAGGCCTTCACCGGCAGTAACCCGTTCCGCCTCGCCAATGTCGGCGCGGGCGTGACCGCGGCCGACAAGAACGGCAACTGCCTCGTCTGCCACGGTGTGGGGAGCGGCGGCTTCGATCCGGACGGGGCGGGCACCGTCTTCACCCTGCCGAAGGCGGCCAACAAGGAGATCAGCGCCACCCACTATGGCGCCGCCCACTCCGCCACCGGCGACGGCGGCATGTTCTGCTGGGACTGCCACGACCCGCACGGTGACTACAACTACACGGTCGGTACGGCCCGCGCGATCGGCTACATGATCCACGAACAGCCCGTGAGGGATCACTCCGGCTCGACGGGCTGGGGCGTCCCCACGACCCTGGCGCTGGCGGTCGACTTCAACAAGGCCGTCGGCGGGACCACCACCGTCTTTGACTGGGCCGACTACGTGGACTCCACCGCGACCGTCGGCAACTACAACGGCGTGTGCCAGGTGTGCCACACGAGCACCAACGTCTCCTACTTCAGGCAGACGCTCTACACCGCGGGCCACAACAACACGCAGCGCTGCACCAGCTGCCACACGCACCAGCAGCCGCCGGGCGACGCGTTCTACAAGGCAGGGGACTGCCTCGGTTGCCACGCGTCTCGCGTGGGCGCGGGGACGGCGACGGAGCGCCACGCGATCACCGGAGGCGCGGCCGGTTCCGAGGGCGACGACTTCGTGCGGAAGAGCCGGCACGTCGCGAATGGTTCGACGACCTCCATCGTCAAGAACGTCGACTGCATCCTCTGTCACATGGAGGGAGACGCGGTGACCTCGACGAATGCCCTCCCGCAGACCAGCGCGACGCTTCACGGGGGCGACACGGGCGGCAACAAGAACGTGGACCTTCGTAACGTGGACAGCAGCTCCGGCGGAACCGCCATCGTGTCCTGGACGGGGACGCGGTTGGTCCCGCTCGCTGCGGGGAACACCACGCTCCGCAACGGCATGGACTCGTTCTGCATGGGCTGTCACGACGTCAACGGCGCGTCGAACATCTGCGTGAACTCCACGGACACCGGGCTGGAGCGGGTGACGACGGGAGCCTGTTCGCGGCGGTTCACCCCGTTCAACACGGGGACGAACATCAGAAATGCCAACGAGCCCGCCGGCGGCGCCGTCGACACGTGGAGGCAGGCGAACAACAAGGTCATCAACGTGAAGGACCAGTTCAACTCGACGAACCAGCCCGGCAAGGCCTGGGCGAGTCACCACAACCTCAAGCAGTTCACCCCACGTTACACTTCGAAGGTGCTGCCGGCCGCCGTCTGGACGCCGAGCCGCACTACCATGGAGGGAGTCCGTATCGACGGAGCGACGGGTGCCGGTGAGACGGCTGGTCTGCACTGCTCGGACTGTCACCTGAACGAGGCGAACGCGCACGGCACGCGGCTAACCTGGTACATGCTCTCGAACACGACGGGAACGGACGCCCTGTTCGTGGCGCCTGGCGCCAGCAACTCGACCGATGTGTGCGCAAGGTGCCATAACCCGGCGGTCTACGGGATGGGCAACACGGACGCCTCCTCTTCGCGTGTAGACGTCCACAACCCTGCCGGAGCCCGCTGCGACCAGATCGGCGAGACGCAGGAGCCCGGGTTCGCCATGCTCGGATACACGGGGAGCACGAATCAGCTGCCGTGCCTCGGGTGCCATGGCGGGTACGGCGGTCCGAGCAACAGCAACGCGGACGGGTCCGGCCCCACGAACGTCGGTCCGGGGCTGATCCACGGAACGAACGCCACGTACAAGCCGTGGGAGTCGACGACCTGGAACTCGCGGATGTTCCGGTTCCTGGGGACCGGCGGCTCCTACAGGTACTACAGCCCCGTAGCGGGCGCGACCGGCACAGACACCTCGTGGGAAGGCACGTCAAGTGCGGGCTGTTACACTATCTCGGCGGCCTACACGTGGGGCAGCTGTGCCCAGCACGGTGGTGGCAAGACTGGACCAGCGGCCAACTATTCCCGCCCGTTGACGTACTGAGACGTGTTGATGCGGAGCGCCCGAATGCTCACGCCGGTCGCGGCGCTTATCGCCGCGACGGCGTGCGCAGCGCCCTGTGCGCTCGCCGGACGGCCCCCCAGGCCTGTCGAGGCCGCAGGTCTCTGGGAGGAGGGGGAGGTCTTGCTGAACGCAGGCGTCGCCCTGCTCGTCGACGTCGAAGGTGACCGGCGGGTGGTACAGCTCGTGCGCGGCGCGACGCTCGCGGGCGTGAGCGAGCTCTCGGAGATCGGTCTCGGAGACCGCGTCGGATATTCGGTGGTGCGTCAGGTCAGTGGCGTCCGGCTCGCTGACGTGCTCTCGGTCCCGCCGTCGCTTCTCGGCGACCGCTCGGTGATGCTCAGAGCGGATGAGGCCGAGCCTGGCGTCGCAGCGGGGACGCTCCTGCCGATCGACGTCCGGTCGGTCGAGGCGTTCGAAGCCGCCCATCTCCAGGGTGCACGCTCCGCCCCCTCGCTCGAGCGGCTCGAGGACGTACTCGCCGGCGCGGATCCGGTCGCGCCCGTGCTGTTCTACGGCGAAAGCGCGAAGAGCCCACTCGTGCTCCCGGCGGTCCGCAAGGCGATGGAGCTCGGGTATGCCAACGTGAAGGTGCTGGAGGACGGACTCCGCGCGTGGCGTTCCTCCGGGCGCCTGACGTGGGTGTCGCCCAGGCACCTCGTCAATGACGCAGGAGCCCGTCTGCGCGTCATCGACGTGCGCCCGCGCGCGGAGGTCGCGCAGGGGGCGATCCCTGGTTCGGTGCCTTTGACCCCTGAGGGCGCCAGCGGAGTGTCATTCATCGGCACTGCCTGGCCACCGCCCCTGGTGATCGTCGGAGTGGCGTCCGGCGACCCCGCGGCCCTTGCGATGGCGGGACACATTCGAAACCACCGATCATCTGACGAGCGCGCTTCGGTGGCCCCCGTCCAACTGCTCGAGGGTGGGTACGCTGCGTGGCTGGAGGCCGGCGGGATTCGGGGAGGGCTCGATACCCTGGCGGCGCCCGAGGTGCTCCTCCTGCAGGAGCCCGATCGGGCCGTCGTCACGCGCGCCGAGTTCGAGCGGGTCTGGGCCGCTGGAGCGAAGGGGAAGACGCTCGTAGACGTCCGCCCGCAGTCGAAGGGCACGCCTCCGTTCGCGCTTCACATTCCGCTCGACCAGCTGCATCGGCGCCTGTCGGAGATTCCAGGCGGGCGTGAGGTGATCGTGTTCTGCAGCGTGGGCATCCGTTCGCGCGTGGCGTTCGAGATCCTGGCGGGCAGCGGGCTCGAAGTACGATACTTGAGGGACCGCCCTCCTACGTCGTGGTGAAGCGGGCTGCCGAATGACACGACCCCGCTTGTCGATCCTCGTGCCCCTCGCCGTCCCTATGGCGAGCGTGCTCGCGTTCGCGATGACGGCGGTCTTCGTAGACGGATGGCGCCCCATGCGCGACGTGAGCGGGGCGCTGTCGGATGGCGAGAAGCGAGAGATCGCAAGTTCCGTCGCGACCTTGAACCAGGTCTACCAGGACTTCTTCGCCTCCGGTGGCCGGCCGGACCAGATCAACGCGTGTCCGGCGACCGCCAGCGTCAAGCACTTCATCTTTCGAGATCTCGGATTCCTGCGCAACAACGGCCTTGCCCTGGTGCAGGATCTCGCTGAAGCCCACGTCGTGGACGTGCGGCGCTCGGGCGCCGACGTGGAGTTGGTCCAATACGAGACGTGGAACTACGTGTATCAGCGGCTGTCGGACCGGCAGCCAGTGTCGCAGCTTTCCGGGTTGGGGCAGGGTTTCCGGTACACGCTGCGCCGACAGGACGGACGATGGACGGTCGTTGCCTGGGATCTCGATGAGGTTCCCGAGCCCGATGGCATCGGGGAGGTCGCGTGGTGACGGGGCGCACGGCGCTGAGTTGGCTTGGGGCGCTTGGCTCCCGGCGCGCCATTGGCGGCCTCGCGCTGCCGCTGGGTTTGTCCGTGCTGTCGCTGACCGCGGGGGAGGGTCGCGCGGTTCCTCTGGACGGGGTCGCGGCCAGGATCTGGGCAGGCGCGCTTGCGCTCGCCCTGACGGTTGCTGCCGTGCGGGCCGTTGCCGATCGCAGGGGTGCGCGCGCACTGGCGTGCGCAGCGGCGCTGTTTGCCCTGGCCCAGGCGGCGCTGCTCGCTGGCAATCGGTTCGACGGGACGATCGAACTCGGCGAGGGGGAGCAGGCGACGGCGTGGCGTACTGCGCGAACGACCCTGTGGGGGTTACCGCCGCGCGTCGAACTGGTCGAGCTGTCCGGGGACGGCGAGCCCGTCGCGCGGGTGAGGGTGGATGGGCGTGAGGTGACCGCGCGCATAGGGAGCGAGATCCGCGTCTCGGATACGTCGCTTCGAGTCGGGGAACCTCTTCCCGTCGTGGGTGCGGAGGTCAGCAGCCGTACGGGGCGGGACGTTGACGCGGTCCTGGTGAAGCTCACTCCCGGCGTGCGGACCTACTTCCAGGTGGGGCTCTTGCCACACCGCTTCTACGTGACGTCGCTCGGCAGGCCCGACGAGCGGGGACGCCCCGAACGGCTGCATGTTCGCGTCCAGCGCGGCAAGGTCAACGTGCTCGAGCGTGATCTGCGGGTGGGCGAGCAGCTCTCGTTCGAAGGGCTCATCTTGTCCTTCGTCGACGCGACACGCTGGGCGCGCATAGACGCAAGACGAGCCCCGCGGCCCTGGCTCCTGCTTCCCGCCGCCGTGCTCGCCGCGGCCTCTGCTGGATGGTCGTTCGCCGTCCAGCTTCTCCGGGGCTGGACCGCAAACCGCGGTCGCTGATAGAGGAACCGCCGATGCAGGCCACGATGATGGTGAAGACCTTCGGCTCGGTGTTTCGCAGCGCATCGCTCTGGAAGGTGGCTGGATCGATGAACGACCGCCCCCGTCTGGAGTTCGTCATCTCTCGCAATCTCCGCGTTGGAGATCTAGGAAGCCTTGAGCGTGCGTCTGCTGGCAAAGCTCCGCTCAGCCGGTGACCAGCGGTCGCTTCCTGGGGGCCTCTTGCGGCACGGGGCGGTCGGCCCGGCGGGAGGTGCCGCTTGCGACTCCTGAGCGTGCTCACAGCTGAGCTCCGCTGGTTCCTCGCCGCCCTCAGAGAGCGCTCCTTCGTCGTCTCCATCATCGGCCTGGTGACGCTCCTGTATTCGCTGGGGCTCGTCGTGCCCCAGCGCCGGGTGATGCCGGCCGCCACCTGGGCCGCGTGGCGGGAGCAGAGCCCGCGGCTGGTCGCGCTGCTGGAGGGCACGGGGCTCGCTGACGTGTACAGGGCGCCGGTCACGTACATCGCCCTCGGTTTCTTCTTCCTCTCGCTCCTTGCCGTGGTCGTGGACCGTCTTCCCCGGCTCCTGCGACGGACGCGGCTCGACCAGGGACTCCCGCTCGACGCTGGCGTGCTGAGCGGCAGGCGGGGGACCGTTGAGCTCCGGACGCCCGACCCAGGGGAATCCATCCACGTCGCGGAGGCGTTCCTTCGCGGCGAGGGCTACAGGCTGCACGGGCAGGGGACTGGCGCGGTCCGGGGAGTGCGGTTTCGGCTCGCACCGCTCGGCTTCGTGCTCTTCCACGGCGCCTTCGCGCTCCTGCTCGCGGGCGGCGTGCTGCTCGCGCTCACGCGCTTCTCGGCCGAGGCCGAGGTCGGGGAGGGGGAGCCGTTCGAGGCGTCGCGATACGAGTACGCGGCGCCTCCACGGGAGCCGCGCGTCGGCGCTCGCCGGCCCGACCTCGCGTTCACGGTCACCGGCGTCAGGCCACGGAGCGAGGGCGGGCAGCCGATCTCCCTGCATGTCGAGCTGCTCCTGCGAGGTGAGCGGTCGCCGCGCGTCGCGAACGTCAACGAGCCAGTGAACGTCGGGACGACCTCCGTCCTCGCGAGCTCCGCCGGCCCGATGCCGCTCTTCACCTGCGAGGCCGGGGACGCGGAGGACGGCGCCTGGGTGAAGCTCCTGCCGAACCCCTCGGGGCGCACCCGGTTCACCCTGGAGCCCTGCGGGCTCGACGTCCTGGCCCGGCCTTATGACCCGGACGCGAGCGGGGCGCCACTGGAGGAGAGGCAGGGCGTCATGCTTGCGCGCGCGGGGGTGTCGCGGCTCGAGGACGTGGCGGCGATCGGCATCGAGGTGGCCGTGCGCGGGCCGGAGGGCGCGACGGCCCGCGGCGTCCTGAAGCCGGGCGGCTCGCTCGCGACTCCGGATGGGCGGCGCGTCCTGCACATGCCGGAGCTGCGCTACTACGCGAAGCTGCAGATCGTCGCCGAGCGCGGGGGCGGGCTCCTGTGGGCCGGCTTCGTCCTCGGCACGCTCGGCCTCGTGCTCAGGCTCGTCCTCTTCAGGCGGGAGATCGTCGTGGCGGCGGATCCCGCGGGTGGACGCCTGCTCGTCGCCACCGCCGCCGACGTCGTGGGCTGGCGCCCCGACGAGCTGCTCGATCGGCTCGCGTCCGCGGTCGGTGCGCCGGCCGGGGCGGGCGCACGCCCCCCTGTCGCTTGACTCGGTCGGGATCCTTCCGCAGCATTCGCCGATGCCAAGGGTCGAAGCAGTCCTCCTCGTCGCCACGTTCGCGCTCTACGCCGCTGGGTTCGCGCTCTCGCTCGGTGGCCTGCTCTCCGGCCGCGAGGGGGCATACCGCGCCGGGCGGTGGGCGGCGCTCGGGGGGCTCGCCGCGCACTCGCTCGCGATCGTGGCGCGGACCGTCATCTCCGGCCACTTCCCCATCGTGACGCCTTACGAGAACGCCTCGGTCGGCGCGTGGTCGATCGTGCTGCTCGCGTTCGTCGCGCCGAAGCGGCTCGCCGTGTACCGCGTGGCGGGGGTGGGCGCCGTCGCGCTCGCCCTGCTCATCCTGGGGTGGGCGGTCACCGAGGACGTCGCGGTGACTCCGCTCGTCGCCTCCGTGCGAAGCTCGTGGCTCTACGTGCACGTCACCTTCGCGTTCCTCGCGTACGGTGCCTTCTCGATCGCGAGCGGCGCCGCGCTGGCCTACGTCATCCGGGCGCGCCGGGGTGGTCCGGCCTGGCTCCCGCCCCTCGAGCAGCTGGACCGCGTCGCGTACCTCTACGTCGTGTTCGGCTTCATCACTTGCGCAGTGATGATCGGCGCCGGCGCGATCTGGGCGAAGGATCTCTGGGGGGCTTACTGGTCCTGGGATCCCGTGGAGACCTGGAACCTCGTCGCCTGGCTGTTCTACGGCATCCTCATCCACCTGCGCGCCACCTACGGCTGGCGCGACGAGCGCTTCGCCTGGTTCGCGATCTTCGCGGTGTTCCTCATCGTGATCGCCTACTTCGGCGTGGACGTCTTCCTGAAGGGCACACATCACGTCTTCACGGTGCCGTAGGGGCCGTACTTTCGATCCGCCAACCCCGCGCGAACCCGTGTCAGTCGTGACTCGGGTCGCCGCGCCCCCATGAGCGATCGCCAGCGCTGATCAGCGGCTTGCGCGTTCTCGCGCACCCCGTGGGCTATTTGACGCAGACGGAATCGCGCAGCCCTGCCCGGGTCTTGTGCGGATATGCCCTGCGGCAAGATGTATCGGCCGATTTCCCGGGTACCCTGCTCATGGTTCAGCCTGCGACAAAAGGGCCCAAGCATTGCACTTCGTTCAGCCGGTTTTGTGTGTTCAGGCCGAAAGGTGCCCGCATGTCGCAGAGTTACGCACACATTCATCGCGATCGCCGCAGCGCGACCAGATTCGACGTAGCCCCCGTTGGGGGTAGGTCGAAGGTGGTTTGGCTCTGGGCCGTAAGGACCGTGATCTGCGCGCTCGCGATGATGCCTTCGCTCGGCAGCGCGCTGACCACGGCGTCCCTCTATCCGACGACGTATGCGACGAACTCGTGGACGATCCCGGCCAACGCGGTCTCCGTCAACACAACCTATGCGACCGCGGCGCCAGGCAGGAACGCGAGCATCGCCGGGCGCTGGGACGGCTTCAACTTCTCGTCGGTCCCGGCGGGCTCGACGATCAACAGCGTGACGGTCAGCAGCCGGTACAAACTCAGCGTCGGCACGTCGGTGGCCACCCTGGGCGTGCAGCCGTGGTCTGGCGGCGCCGTGCTCGGAACCCAGGCCGTGGACGCCAGCATGCCCACCGCCGATACGACCTACGTCTCCGTCTTCACGGTGAGCGAAGCGCAGCTCCGGAGCGCGGACTTCGGCGTGAGCGTCACGGCCTCACGGGGAAACTCCGGCGTCGCGGTGACCTTCTCCCTCGACGCCGTCTGGGTGGTCGTGGACTACACTCCGCCCGTCGCCCCGAGCGCCCCGGGCACGCCGACCTTCACGAACGTCGCCGCCACCGGCCTGACGGTCAACTGGACGGCGTCGACGACCGGGTCGCCGACGCCGACGTACACCGTCCAGCAGAGCCCCAACGGCACAGGATCCTGGACCAACGTGAGCGCTTGCGTGGGCATCTCCGCGCTCACGTGCGACGTCAGCGGCCTGACGTCCGGCACGACCTACTGGTACCAGGTCATCGCGACCAACTCGGCGGGCAGCGCCACCTCGGGCAACAGGAGCGTCACGACCCTCGCCAGCACCACGCCGCCGTCCGCGCCCGGGACGCCCACCTACTCGGGCGTGACCGCATCGACGCTGACCGCCGCGTGGACCGGCTCGACCGGCACCGCGCCCATCACCTACACGCTGCAGTGGGGGGCGAGCGGCAGCGGCCCCTGGACCAACGTCACCAGCTGCGTGGGGCTCAGCGGCAACACCTGCAACGTCACCGGCCTGCAGGCCAACACGACCTACTACTACCAGGTCGTCGCCACCAACCCGTACGGGAACACGCCCTCCGCGAGCTCCGGCGTCCTCACGGCGCCTGGGCAGCCGACGATGGGGGCCTACTCCAACGTCCAGTCCACGACCCTGCGCGTCAACTGGACGATGTCGGGCGCGACGGGCGGCCTCCTCTACACGGTGCAGCGCGGCGGCAGCGCGACCGGGCCGTGGAGCGACGTGGCGGGCTGCGTCGCGATCGCCGGCACCTTCTGCGACGACAGCGGGCTCACCGCCAGCACGACCTACTGGTACCAGGTCCGCGCGGCCAACGCCTCCGGCTCGGGCGCCTGGGCCGCCTCCACCTCCGTGATGACGTCCTCGCCCTTCGTCGGCGAGGGGGACAACACCCCGAACAGCACGAAGCCGTCGGCCTCGATCATCAACCCCATCTCCGGACGGGTGGGCGTCCCCTTCAAGGTCCAGGCGCGCGTCGCCAGCCCGGGCGGGGTCGCGATCGGCGCGGTGACGCTGCACTACAACGCGGCGAGCGTCGCGATGACGAGGAACGGGAACTACGGCTCCCTGCCCGACTCGGGTGTGTACGAGTACCAGTTCTCCGCGCTCGCCGCCGGGAGCTACACGCTGCAGGTCGAGGCGGCGAACACGAACGGCTCCGTCTACTCGCGCCGGGTGGTCGTGACGGTCCCGACGGCGGGGAAGGGTGACGGCAACCTGCTGGTGCGCGACAACGCCAGCCAGCTCTGCAACGACTGCCACGCGGTCCAGTCGCACGGCTCGGACTCGACGAGCAACCGGTACGGCTCCTGGTCGCTGGCCTGCCGCGACTGCCACACGCCCCACCGGACCCGCAACATCGGCCTGGTCGGTGAGAGCATCACGCCGCCGGCGCGCACCCAGGAGCAGACTCCGAAGGCGGTCGCCTTCCGGAACCGGAACGGCTACGGCTCGGCCGGCATGGCGAGCCCCGAGAAGAACGGCGTCTGCCAGGTCTGCCACACGCAGACGAGCGTCTACCGCGCGGACGGCACGGACATCGACCCGAACACCGGTCTTCCCATCGCCTCGGGCGGCCACAACCCGACGGGCGACTGCGTCTCCTGCCACAAGCACACGAAGGGGATGAAGGCGTCCTGCGCGACCTGCCACGGCACCGAGGGTCGCACGGCGACCGTCGCC
>JBAVTL010000201.1:0-11734 GCA_049696175.1 Anaeromyxobacteraceae bacterium | reverse complement strand
GCGGACGCAGCGCCCGCCTCGGCCTTGGCAGCCGCCATCTCGGCGGCCTGCGCCCTCGACCGCTGCGCCTGCAGCAGCTTCGGGTTGGGCGCGACGATCATGAAGAGGAGGCGCCCTTCCATCCTGGGCACCGACTCGATCACCGCCACGTCCTTGATGTCGTTCATGATCCGCTCGAGCACCTTCTGCCCGAGCTCCCGGTGCGACATCTCACGGCCACGGAACATCACCGTGATCTTGGCCTTGTTGGCCTCGGCCAGGAACTCGCGGATCTTCTTCAGCTTCGTGTCGTAGTCGTGCTCCTCGGTGCGAGGCCGGAACTTCACCTCCTTGAGGAGCACCACCACCTGCTTCTTCTTGGCCTCGTTCTGCTTCTTCTTCTCGAGGTACTTGAACTTGCCGTAATCCAGGATCTTGCAGACGGGCGGCTTGGTCATGGGGCTGACCTCGACGAGATCGAGCCCCTCTTCCTGAGCTTTCGCCAACGCCTGCTCGATCGTGAGGACTCCGAGCTGTTCGCCCGCAGACCCGATCACGCGGACCTCACGCGCCTTGATACGGCGGTTGGTCCTCGCGTCGCGATTGGTTCTGACGTCCCGCTGCTGGTGGTTCAGGCTGTGGCCCTCCTAAAAAGATGGTGCAGGATAAGGATTTTGCGAGCGAAGTCAACGGAGGGACGGCCGAGGGGTCCCGGCCGCCCCATCCGAAGGCCCTCCTGGGCTACTTCGCGTTCGGATCGCTGGAGTCCTTCTTGGCCTCGCGGATCCAGCTCATCATCCCGCGGAGACGGCCGCCGACCTCCTCGATCTGGTGCGCCTTCTCGCTGGCCCGGAACCGGCCCATGGTCGGCCCGCCGGCCATGTTCTCGAGGATGAACTCCTTCGCGAACTGGCCGGACTGGATCTCCTTCAGGATCTTGCGCATCTCGTCCTTCGACCGGGAGTCGCACACCCGCGGCCCGCGCGTGTAGTCGCCGTACTCGGCCGTGTCGGAGATCGAGTGGCGCATCCAGGCGAGGCCGCCTTCGTACATCAGGTCGACGATCAGCTTCAGCTCGTGGAGGCACTCGAAGTAGGCGCTCTCCGGCTGGTAGCCGGCCTCGACGAGGACCTCGAACCCGTTCTTCACGAGGGCCGCGGCGCCGCCGCAGAGGACCGCCTGCTCGCCGAAGAGATCCGTCTCGGTCTCCTCCTTGAACGTGGTCTCCAGCACGCCGGCGCGGGCGCAGCCGATGCCGTGCGCGTAGGCGAGGCCGACCTTCTTGGCGTTGCCCGTCGCGTCCTGGTGGATGCCGACGAGGCCGGGGATGCCGCGGCCGTCCTGGTACTGCCGGCGGACCATGTGGCCGGGCCCCTTCGGCGCGACGAGGAGCACGTCGACGTCGGCCGGCGGGACGATCTGGTTGTAGTGGATGTTGAAGCCGTGCGCGAAGAGGAGCGCCTTCCCCTTCGTCATGTGGGGCGCGATCTCGGCGTCGTAGACCCGCTTCTGGGTCTGGTCCGGGATGAGCACCATGATGACGTCGGCCTCCTTCGCGGCCTCCGCCACGCTGAGCACGCGGAGCCCGGCCCCTTCGGCCTTGGCCTTCGACTTCGAGCCGGCCGCGAGGCCGACCCGGACGTCGACGCCCGAGTCCTTGAGGTTGAGCGAGTGCGCGTGGCCCTGCGAGCCGTAGCCGATGACGGCCACCTTCTTCTTCTTGAGGAAGTCGAGGTCCGCGTCCTTCTCGTAATAGATCGTCGCCATTTCGGTATGTCTCCTACTTCAGGGATGGGGGGGCGAGCGTCTTGAAGCCACGCTCGAGGGCGATGCGCCCGGAGCGGCAGAGCTCCTGGATGCCGAAGGGGCGGAGCCGCTCCTCCAGCGCGTCGAGCTTGCCCGCGTTGCCGCTGGCCTCGACGATGAGTGCGTCGGGAGAGACGTCCACGACGTTGGCCTCGTAGGTCTCGGCGAGGGCGCGCAGCTCGGTGTGGTTGCGCTCCGGCGTCGTGATCTTCACGAGCATGAGCTCGCGCTCGACGAGATCGTTCGGCGAGAGCTCGCGGACCTCGACCACCGGGACCAGCTTCTGGACCTGGCGGACCACCTGCTCGACCGACTTCGACTGGAGGAGGACCACGATGGTCATCCGCGAGTACTCCGGCCGCTCGGTCGGGCCGACGGTCAGGCTGGCGATGTTGAAGCCGCGGCGGGAGAAGAGGCCGGCGATCCGGTGGAGCACGCCCGGCTTGTTCTCGACGAGGAGGCTGATCGTGTGGCTGCGGCCCGTCGGGGCCGACTCTTCGATCTCTCTCATGTCACTCACCGTCGATCATGTCGTTGAGGGGCGCGCCGGCCGGGACCATCGGGAAGACCTTCTCCTGACGCCGGATGCGGACGTCGACGATCGTCGGCCCCGCCTTGTTGGCGAGCGCGAGGTCGATGACCTTGTCGAGCTCCTCGACCGTCGTCGCGCGCAGGCCGAGGCAGCCGTACGCGTCCGCGAGCTTCACGAAGTCGGGGCAGTCGGAGAGCGGCGTCGCGGAGAACCGGTTGTCGTGGAAGAGCTCCTGCCACTGCCGGACCATCCCGAGGAACAGGTTGTTCAGGATGAAGATCTTGATCGGCAGCTTCAGGTCCACCGCCGTCGCGAGATCCTGCAGCGTCATCTGGAACGAGCCGTCGCCGTCGATCCCGATGACGAGCTCACCGGGCCGCCCGAGCTGGATCCCGATGGCGGAGGGCAGGCAGAACCCCATCGTGCCGAGGCCGCTGGAGCTGATGAACTGGCGCGGCGCGCTCGTCTTCCACCACTGGGCGGCGAACATCTGGTGCTCGCCGACGCCGGTGGTGAGGACGCACTTGCCGCCGTCCGTCTTCTGCCAGAGCCGCTCCACCACGTACTGCGGCAGGAGGTACTTCTGCCCCTCCTGCTGGTAGCGGAGCGGGTGCTTGGTGCGCCAGTCGTCCACCCGCTTCCACCACGCCGAGAGGTCGGGCTTGCCGTGCTGCTCGAAGACGCGCCGGACCTCCTCGGTGAGCTGCGGGAGGAGCCGCTTCAGGTCTCCGACGAGCGGGACCGTGGCGTTGACGAGCTTGGAGATCTCGGCCGGGTCGACGTCGAGGTGCACCACCTTCGCCTCGGGGGCGAAGGTCGAGAGCTTCCCCGTGACGCGGTCGTCGAAGCGGGCGCCGAGGGCGATGATCAGGTCGGAGTTCTGGACCGTGTAGTTGGCGTACCGGGACCCGTGCATGCCGAACATGCCGAGGCACTGCCTGTCGGTCTCCGGGAAGGACCCCTTGCCCGGGAGCGTCGTGACGATCGGCGCGCCGACGAGCTGCGCGAAGGCCTTCACCTCCGCGTGCGCGCCAGCCGAGCGGACGCCGCCGCCGAGGTACAGGACCGGGCGCGTGGCCTGGCGGACGAGCACCGCGGCGTCCTTGAGCCGCGGCTCCTCGCGGACCGGCGGGTGGTAGCCGGGGATCTGGACCGAGTCCGGGTACTCGAACTCCAGCTCGGCGTTCTGGATGTCCTTCGGGATGTCGACGAGCACCGGGCCGGGCCGGCCGGTCCGCGCCACGTAGAAGGCCTCCTTGAGGATCCTGGGCAGCTCACGGACGTCGGTCACCAGCCAGTTGTGCTTGGTGATCGGCATCGTGATGCCGGTGATGTCGGCCTCCTGGAAGGCGTCGGAGCCGATGAGGGCCGTGGCCACGTTCCCCGTGATTGCGACGAGCGGCACGGAGTCGAGGTAGGCGTCGGCGATCGCGGTCACGAGGTTCGTCGCGCCCGGCCCCGAGGTGCCGAGGCAGACGCCGACCTTGCCGGTCGCGTGGGCGAAGCCCTCCGCCGCGTGGCCGCCCACCTGCTCGTGCCGGATCAGGACCGGCAGCGGCTTCTGGCACTGGAACAGCGCGTCGTAGATCGGGATGATCGTCCCGCCCGGCATGCCGAAGATGTACTCGACACCCTCGGCCTCGAGCGCGCGGCGCACCGCCATCGCTCCCGTCATCTTCTCCTTGGCCATCTGGCTCCCTGCCCTTCCTGAGTGGTTCGGATCGTCGGTTCGCTCACGTCTCGAGTCGGGGGCGGCGGGACACCCGCGCCGGCCGGCCGTCTGGCCAGCGGACGCGGACGCCCGCCCCTATACCCTGGACTCGAACGCGGCGATGGCGTCCGCCTGGGAGAGCAGGAAGCCCAGCTCGTCCACTCCGTTCATGAGGCAGTACCGGCTGAAGCTCTCGATCGGGAACTTCGCCGCGCCGCCGTCCGGCAGCGTCACGGTCTGGGCCTCGAGGTCGATCCGGATCTGGAAGCCCGGCGACGCGATCAGCTTCGCGTGGGCGGCCGGCTCCAGCACGATCGGCAACAGCCCGTTCTTGAGGGCGTTGCTCCGGAAGATGTCGGCGATGCGCGTCGAGATCACGGCCTTGAAGCCGTAGTCCGTCAGCGCCCAGGGCGCGTGCTCACGGGAGGAGCCGCAGCCGAAGTTGTCGCCGGCGACCAGGACCGTGCAGCCCTTCGCGTCCGGGCCGTTGAGGATGAAGTCGGCCCTCGGCTTCCCGTCGGCGTCGTAACGCCAGTCGGAGAAGAGCCCCTGCCCGAGCCCCTTCTTGTCGGTGACCTTGAGGAAGCGCCCCGGGATGATCTGGTCGGTGTCGATGTTCTCGCGCGGGATGACGACCGTGCGGCTCTCGATGGTGCGGATCGGTTCCATGTCCTAGCCCTCCACCAGCCGCCGGGGATCCGCGACCTCGCCGAAGACCGCAGCGGCCGCCGCGGTCGCCGGGCTGGCGAGCAGCGTCCGCCCGCCCGGACCCTGGCGCCCCTCGAAGTTCCGGTTGGACGTCGACACGCAGTACTGCCCCGGCTGGAGCATGTCGCCGTTCATCGCGAGGCACATCGAGCAGCCCGGCTCGCGCCACTCGGCGCCCGCCTCGCGGAAGATCCTGTCGAGCCCCTCCGCCTCCGCGGCCTTCTTCACCGCGTGGGAGCCAGCGACGACGAGCGTGCGCGTCTTCACCTTCCTGCCGCGCATCACCTTCGCCGCCTCGCGCAGATCCTCGAGCCGGCCGTTGGTGCAGCTGCCGACGAAGACGACGTCCACCTTCTGGCCGATGATCGGCCTCCCGGGGGTGAGCGCCATGTAGCGGAGCGCGTTCTCCAGCGTCGTCCGCGCCGAGGGATCCTTCTCGGCGGCCGGATCCGGGACCTTGCCGGTCACCGGGATGCCCTGCGCCGGGTTGGTGCCGAAGGTGATCATCGGCTCGAGCTTCGAGACGTCGATCGTCACCTCGCGGTCGTACTTCGCGCCCGCGTCGGTCGGGAGCTGCCGCCACTTCGCGATCGTCGCGTCCCAGTCGGCCCCCTTGGGAACCCGCGCCTTGCCCGCGAGCCACCGGAACGTGGTGTCGTCGGGGGCGATCATGCCGGCGCGCGCGCCGCCCTCGATCGCCATGTTGCACAGGGTCATGCGCCCCTCCATCGAGAGCGCGCGGACCGCGGGGCCCACGAACTCGATGACGTGGCCGGTGCCGCCGCCGACGCCGATCTGGGCGATGATCGCGAGGATCAGGTCCTTCGCGGTGACGCCGGGCTGCAGGCTCCCCTCCACCCGGATGGCGAGCGACTTCGGCTTGCGCTGGAGCAGGCACTGGGTCGCGAGGACGTGGCCGACCTCGGAGGTCCCGATGCCGAACGCGAGCGCGCCGAAGGCGCCGTGCGTCGCCGTGTGGCTGTCGCCGCAGACCACGGTCATGCCGGGCTGGGTCGCCCCCATCTCCGGGCCGAAGACGTGGACGACGCCCTGCTGCGCGTCGCCGAGGCCGTGCAGCTCGACCCCGAACTCCTTGGCGTTCTTCTCGATCTGGGCGACCTGCGCCTCGTTCTGCTTGTCGAACCAGGGCCAGCGGCCGTCGGGCAGGCGCGGGAGCGTCGGCGTCGAGTGGTCGGTGGTCGCGAGCGTGCGGTCGAGCCTGCGGACCTTCAGGCCGCGCTCGCGCAGCATCGAGAATGCCTGCGGGCTCGTCACCTCGTGCATGAGGTGCAGGTCGACGTAGAGGATCGCCGGCGTCTCGGGCGTCTCCGCCTTGACGACGTGCGCGTCCCAGACCTTCTCGAACAGCGTGCGGGGCTTCATGGTGTCGGTGGCCATCTTCAGGGGGTTCCCATCTCCTCGCGGGCCTCGCTGCGGGGCGTGGGGCCGCCCTTCAGCGCGATCCGGTTGATGACGTCGAGGTAGGCGCGCGCGCTCCCCTCGATGATGTCGGTCGAGAGCGCCCGGCCGCGGTAGCTGCCCGTGTGGTGCTCCACCTCGAGCGAGACCTCGCCCTGCGCGTCCTTGCCGGTCGAGACGCTCACGACCTGGTAGTCGCGGAGCTTCACGCCGATGCCGGTGATCTTCTCGATCGCCTTGAAGACGGCGTCCACCGGCCCGTCGCCGGCGGCGGCGTCCTGGGTGCTGACGCCCTCCGCGCTGCGGAGCGAGATCGAGGCGCACGGCAGCGTGCCGGTGCCGGAGGTGGTCGAGAGGGCGACCAGCTCCCAGGCGACCTTCCCCTTCCCCAGGATCTCGCCGTGGACGACGAGCGCCTCGACGTCCGAGTCGTAGATGTCCTTCTTCTTGTCGGCCAGGATCTTGAAGTCGGCGAAGACGCGGTCGATCTGCGCGTCCTCGAGCTGGTAGCCGAGCGCGATCAGCCGCTCCTTGAGCGCGTGGCGGCCGGAGTGCTTGCCGAGCACCAGCTGCGAGGCGAAGCCGACGTCCTCGGGGCGCATGATCTCGTACGTCTCACGGTTGGAGAGCATGCCGTGCTGGTGGATGCCGGCCTCGTGGGCGAAGGCGTTCTGCCCGACGATCGCCTTGTTCCGCTGGACGTGCAGGCCGGTCACCTGCGAGACGAGCCGGCTCGCGGGGTAGAGCCGCTCGGTCTTGATGCCGGTCGTGACGTTCAGGACGTCCTTGCGCGTCTTGCACGCCATCACGACCTCTTCGAGCGAGGCGTTCCCGGCCCGCTCGCCGATCCCGTTGATGGTGCACTCCACCTGGCGCGCGCCCGCCATGACGCCGGCGAGCGAGTTGGCGACGGCGAGGCCGAGGTCGTTGTGGCAGTGCACCGACAGGACGGCCCGCTCGATGCCGCGCACGTGCTTCTTGAGGTAGGTGATCACGTCGCCGTAGGTGGACGGGAGCGCGTAGCCGACGGTGTCGGGGACGTTGATGGTCGACGCGCCCGCGTCCAGCCCCGCCTGGACGACCTCCGCCAGGTACGGCAGCTCGGTGCGGGCGGAGTCCTCGGCGGTGAACTCGACGTCGTCGAAGAACTGGCGCGCGTACTTCACGCCCTCGATCGACCGCTTGATGATCTCGTCCTTCGCCATCTTCAGCTTGAAGTCGCGGTGGATCGGCGACGTGGCGAGGAAGACGTGGCAGCGGCGGCGGGGGGCGTCCTTGAGGGCCGCCCAGGCGGCGTCGATGTCGCCCTTGTGGCAGCGCGCGAGGCTGCAGACGATCGGCCCCGGGACCTGGCGGGCGACCTCGCGGATCGCCTCGAGGTCGCCGGGGCTCGCGGCGGCGAAGCCGGCCTCGATGACGTCCACGCCGAGATCTGCCAGCGCGTGCGCGACCTGGATCTTCTGCGGGACGGTCATCGACGCGCCGGGGGACTGCTCGCCGTCGCGGAGGGTCGTGTCGAAGATGATGACGCGGTCGGCGGAGGCTTCGCTCACGGTGCCATGCCCTTTCGTCTCGACTGCACTTGCTACGGGGGAGGTGCTCGGTGCGGGGCTCGACATGACGATCTGGCTCCTTGATCAGGGGGCCGAGGAGTCGTCTCTGTCGGGAGAGCACCTCTTCGGCCGTGGGACGGCGGAAGAGGTCTCGGCGGCAGCTAACCCGGCCGGGATACCTCTCCCGCCAGGCTAAGAAGTCGTACTACTTGGCTGCGCTCGAACGACATGGAGGTGCAAAGTTAGCGAGCCGGAGGTGGGACGTCAAGCAGGTCCCTAGTATGGCGGCGTCGCCTCGCGCTTCAGCAGCGCCACGAAGTCGTCGAGGGCCATCGTCTTCAGGTCCTCGCCGCCGTGCCGGCGCGGCGAGATCCCCTTCGCCTCGACCTCCTTCTCGCCCACGACCAGGGCGTACGGGATCTTGGCGAGCTGCGCGTTCCGGATCTTGGCCCCGAGCTTCTCGTTGGTGTGATCCAGCTCCACCCGGTACCCCTCCGCCGCGAGCCGCGCCTGCACCTGGCGCGCCCAGTCGTCGAAGCGGTCCGAGATCGTCACGATCCGCGCCTGCACCGGCGCGAGCCACGCCGGGTAGGCGCCGGCGTAGTGCTCGGTCAGGATGGCGATGAACCGCTCGAAGGAGCCGTACAGCGCCCGGTGGATGACGACCGGCCGGTGCACGTGGTTGTCGTCGCCCGCGTAAGTCATGTCGAACCGCTCGGGCGCGGCGTAGTCGAGCTGGATCGTGCAGGTCTGCCACTGGCGGCCGAGCGAGTCGGTCACCGTGAAGTCGATCTTGGGGCCGTAGAACGCGCCGTCGCCGGGGTTGAGCGCCCAGGGGAGCCCCAGCTTGTCGAGCGCGCTCTTGAGCGCCCCCTCCGCCTTGTCCCAGAGCGCGTCGTCGCCGATCCGGTCCTTCGGGTCGGGCGGGCGCGTCGAGAGCCGCAGCGAGAACTCGAGCCCGAACGCCCCGTAGACGGTCTTCATGAGGCCGACGATCCGGTCGACCTCGTCCGGGATCTGCGCCTCCATCAGGAAGATGTGCGAGTCGTCCTGGCAGAACTGGCGGACGCGCGTCAGGCCGCCGAGCGAGCCCGAGAGCTCGTTCCGGTGGAGCACGTCCACCGTGAAGTAGCGGAGCGGCAGCTCGCGGTAGCTGTGGCGCGCCATGTTGTACATGAGGTAGTGCGACGGGCAGTTCATCGGCTTCACGGCCATCGTGAGCCGCTCGTCGAGCGGGAGCTCCGCGTCGGTCTCCCGGTCGAGCACCTTGAACATGTTCTCGGCGTAGACGCCCCAGTGGCCGCTCGTCTCCCAGAGCTTCTTGTTGAAGAGGAGCGGCGTCTTCACCTCGAGGTAGCCGTTCCTCGTCACGAGGCGGCGCATCGCGTCGGCGAGCGTGTTGTAGAGGGTCGTGCCGTTCGGCAGCCAGAAGGCGGAGCCGGGGGCCCACTCGTGGAAGGCGAAGAGGCCTAGCGCGGGTCCGAGCTTCCGGTGGTCGCGCTTCTTCACCTCCTCCAGCTTCGCGAGGTGCTCGTCGAGCGCCTTCTTGTCGAAGAAGGCGGTCCCGTAGATCCGCTGGAGCATCGCGTTGCGCGAGTCGCCGCGCCAGTAGGCGCCCGCCACGCTGAGGAGCTTCACGACGCCGATGCGCCCGGTGGACGGGCTGTGCGGCCCGAGGCAGAAGTCCACCCAGTCGCCGTGCTTGTAGAGGGTGAGCGACTTCGCCCCCTTCGCGACGATGTCGTGGATGATCTCGACCTTGTACTTCTCGCCGAGCCCCTCGAAGAGCGCGAGCGCCTCCTCGGCGGAGACCTCCGAGCGGACGAAGGGCAGGTCGGCCTTGATCGCGTCGTTGGTCGCCCGCTCGATCTTCTCGAGGTCCTCGGGCGTGAACGGCGTCTCGCGCGCGAAGTCGTAGTAGAAGCCGTCCTCGATCGCGGGGCCGATCGTGACCTGGGTCCCCGGGTAGAGCTTCTGGACCACGCTCGCCATCACGTGGGCCGCGTCGTGACGCGCGACCTCCAGCGCCTCCGGGCTCTTCGTGGTGTGGATCTCGAGCTTCGCGTCGGTCTCGAGGGTGCGCGAGAGATCGACGGGCTGGCCGTCGAGCTTCGCGAAGACGGCCGCCTTGGCGAGGCCGGGGCCGATCTTCTCCTTCACGAAGTCGGCGACGCGCGTCCCGCGGGCGGCCTCCTTCTGGCTTCCGTCGGGGAGGGTCACCTTGACGATGTCGGACATGGCGTTTTGGTACCCCTCGGAACGAAAAAAGGCCAGCCTTGGAGGGCTGACCCGATCTGCGGGAGAACCCCGCGAAACGACTGAAGTTGTAGGCCCGGTCAGGATTGAACTGACGACCCCTACCGTGTCAAGGTAGTGCTCTACCACTGAGCTACGGGCCTGCTCTGCAGAAGCGAGGCGCGTTTATAGAGCGCGCCCCCGGGCTGAGTCAACGGACTTTGCGCCTTTCCCTCTCCTCATCGAGGGAAAGGGTCAGGGTGAGGGAGCGGGCCCCCTGACAGGCAGTTGAAGAACCGGCCCCGAGGCTGGACGAATGCTCCGAAAGTCAACCTCCCCTCTCCCCCACCGGGGGAGAGGGCCAGGGTGAGGGGGCGCTACGGCTACGCGGGCATCAGCTTCGAGATCCGGAGCAGGTTGTAGGCGGCGGCGAGGTGAGCGGCGAGCTGCGTGCGCGCCTGCCCTCTGAATCGGGTCTTCCTGAAGCTCGCGACGGTCTTCGTCCAGCCGAAGATCTCCTCGATGCGTTTCCTGATCCGCTGGCTGACCTCGTAGCCGGAGTGGCGAACCGAAGGTCGACGAGGAGACCGTTCCGGTTCTCCATCAGCGCGTTGGCGAGGCAGCTCAGCTTCGCCGACCTGGTTGTTGCCCTTGCGAGCCAGCTTCGCCTCGGGGCCGTCGTCGACGCGTGCGTCCGGGGTGACGAGGCTGAGCATCGTGACCTGGCTCTCGTTGCGGCCGCGCATGCGCCGATGAGATCACGAAGATCGGGATCTAGTCGATCCTCTCGCGCCCGCACCCGGCGTCATACCCTTGCGCTACCGTCTCCGCGTGGGCTCGACGAGGTCGAACGCCTCACCGCCATCCGGCCCAAGCCAACCATCGGCTCCTCGCGACGCCGCGATCGCCTGCTCCCTCACCCTAGCCCTCTCCCTCGATGAGGGAGAGGGGACGGTGCCAAGGGTGAGGGTCCCCAATGGGAGCACCCGCGCGGCGATGAACGAGGCCCGCAAGGGGAAGCTCCGCTCCGCGGCGACTGTGTCCGAGCTAATGGCGGACCTGAATGCCGACGACTGAGCGGACCACCGAGCGCTACTCGACCGCGTCCCTCTCCCGGTTCCAGCTCTCCCAGTCGTCCTGCCCCTGGCCGGCGACGGCGAAGGACGCGGGCTCGGAGGCGGTGCCGTCGGCGGAGACCGACACGGCCATCATGCTGGTCACGATCTTCTCCCACTGCTCCTTCGTGACCTGCTTCGGCCCGGCGATCTGCTTGCGCCCCTTCCTGGCCGGCTCCGCGCCGGCCTTCCCCTCGCCTCCCGCGGCCGCCACCTTCTTGGGCTCGGGCTCGCGGCCGGGCTCGGCGTCGCCCCCCTCCCCGTGCATGGGGCGCGGGACGTGGCTGCCGACGACGGCGACCGTGCCGGTGTAGACCTTCACCACGACCGACCGGTCCTTCGCGGCGTCCACGCGGAAAGTCGTCCCGCGCACGCCGGCGACCGCGTTCTCGGTCTTCACCTCGAAGCGCGCCTCGCCGCCGACCGTCTTAGCGACCTTCGCCCAGACGCTGCCGACCTTGAGCTTCGCCGAGACCTGGCGTTCCTCGACGCTGCGGCCGAACGAGGCGGCCGTGAGGTCCACGCGCGCGACGGGGCCGAGCCGGAGGACGCTCTGGTCGGCCAGCTTGACCTCCAGCCGCGTGCGCCTCTGCGTCTCCAGGACGTCGCCGGCGAAGACAGGTGAGCCGACAGCGAGCGCCGTCGCCTTCCCTCCGGCGATCCGCTGCGCCTGGCC
>JBAVTL010000200.1:0-3583 GCA_049696175.1 Anaeromyxobacteraceae bacterium | reverse complement strand
GCGCTGCTCATCGTGGCGGCCGTCCCCGAGGCGCAGCTGCGGCGCCTCCTCGACGACTGCCGCGCGCTGGGGCTCGCCGCGCTGGTCGAGACGCACCACGAGGAGGAGGCGGAGGTGGCGCTCCGCGCCGGCGCGACGATCGTCGGCGTGAACAACCGGAACCTCCGCACCTTCGCCGTGGACCTCGCGACCTCGGAGCGGATGCTGCCGCTCCTGCCCGCCGGCGTGAAGGGCGTCTCGGAGAGCGGCGTCCGGACGCCGGCCGACGCGCAGCGGCTGCGGCGGGCCGGGGCAGCGAACCTGCTGGTGGGCGAGGCGCTCGTCAGGGCAAAGGATCCGGGGAGACTGTTGAAGGAGATGACCGCGTGAGCGCCCTTTCGGCCCGCTCCCTCACCCTGACCCTCTCCCTCGGTGAGGGAGAGGGGAGGACGCCATGGTCCGTGTGAAGATCTGCGGCATCACGCGGCTCGAGGACGCGCTCGCGGCGGCGCGGGCAGGCGCAGACGCGCTCGGCTTCAACTTCTGGCCGAAGTCTAAGCGGTACGTCGATCCGCGCGTCGCCGGCGAGATCATCTCCCTGCTCCCGCCCTTCGTCGCCGCGGTCGGGGTCTTCGTCGATCCGACTCGCGACGAGGCGCTGCGGGCGGCGGAGCTGTCCGGCGTGCACTGGCTGCAGCTCCACGGCGACGAGTCGCCCGAGTTCTGCGCGGCGCTGCCGCTCCCGGTGATCAAGGCGATCCGGGTCCACCACCGCGCGTCGCTCGACGCGCTCGACGAGTTCGACGTCGCCGGCTTCCTCCTCGACGCGGACACCGCCGGGTACGGGGGCAGCGGCAAGACGTTCGACTGGACGCTCGCCGCTGAGGGGGCGCGCCGCGCCCCGATCGTCCTCGCCGGCGGGCTGCGCCCCGAGAACGTCGCCGACGCGGTCCGGCAGGTGCGGCCGTGGGCGGTGGACGTGGCGAGCGGGGTCGAGCGCGCCCCGGGCGTGAAGGATCACGAGCAGACCGCGCGGTTCATCCGCGAGGCCAAGGGCCTGAAGGAGAAGAACGGATGAGCGAGACTCCCCTCCCCGACGCGCGCGGCCGTTACGGCGCGTTCGGCGGGCGGTACGTCCCCGAGACGCTGGTGCCCGCCCTGCTGGAGCTCGAGCAGGCCTGGCGCGCGGCGCGCGCCGACCCGGCGTTCAACGCCGAGCTGGACGAGCTGCTGGAGCGGTACGCCGGCCGGGAGACTCCGCTCAGCGAGGCGCGGCGGATGAGCGGCGAGGCGGGCGGCTGTCGCGTGCTGCTCAAGCGCGAGGACCTCTGCCACACCGGCTCGCACAAGCTGAACAACACGCTCGGGCAGATCCTGCTCGCCCGCCGGATGGGGAAGAGGCGGATCATCGCCGAGACGGGCGCGGGCCAGCACGGCGTCGCGACCGCGACCGCGGCGGCCCTCTTCGGCTTCCCGTGCGAGGTCTACCAGGGGGCGGTCGACGTCGAGCGCCAGGCGCTCAACGTCTTCCGGATGCAGCTCCTCGGAGCCCGGGTCATCCCGGTGACCGCCGGGTCGGGCACCCTCAAGGACGCGATGAACGAGGCGCTGCGCGACTGGGTGACCAACGTCCGCGACACCCACTACATCATCGGCTCGGTCGCCGGGCCGCACCCCTACCCGGCGATGGTCCGCGACTTCCAGTCGGTGATCGGCCGCGAGGCGCGACGGCAGGTGCTCGAGGCCGCCGGCCGCCTCCCCGACGCGGTCGTCGCCTGCGTGGGGGGTGGCTCCAACGCGATGGGGATCTTCTCGGCCTTCATCGACGATCCGTCCGTGAAGCTCGTCGCCGTCGAGGCGGCGGGGCATGGGCTCGCGTCCGGGAAGCACGGCGCGTCGCTCGCGAAGGGGCGGCCCGGCGTGCTCCACGGCTCGCGCAGCTTCATCCTCCAGGATCCAGACGGGCAGATCGCCGAGGCCCACTCGATCAGCGCCGGCCTCGACTACCCGGGCGTCGGCCCCGAGCTCGCCTACCTCAAGGCCAGCGGGCGGCTGACGCTGATGCACGCGACCGACGTCGAGGCGCTCGACGCCTTCCAGTACCTCTCGCGCACCGAGGGGATCATCCCGGCCCTCGAGAGCGCCCACGCCGTCTCCGCGGCGCGCAAGGTCGCGAGGAAGCTCGGCAAGGACGGTCTCGTCGTCGTCAACGTCTCCGGGCGCGGCGACAAGGACGTGGAGCAGGTGCGCAGGATGATCTCGATCGAGCCGAGGCCCGCGGCCAGGCGCGCGGCGCCGAAGAAGGCGGCGCGGAAGGGAGCGTCGAAGTGAGCGCGGAGCGGAAGGCGAGGACGCTGGGGGTGGATCGGATCGCGGCGGCCTTCTCGCGCTGCTTCGCGGCGAAGGAGCCGGCGCTCGTCACCTACGTGATGGCGGGCGACCCCGACGTGGGGACGTCGAAGGCGATGGCGCTCGCCTGCGTCGAGGGCGGGGCGGATCTCCTCGAGATCGGGATCCCCTTCTCCGACCCGATCGCCGACGGGCCGACGATCCAGAAGGCCGCCGAGCGGGCGCTCGCGGCGGGGACGAAGCTGGCCGACGTGCTGGAGGTGGCGAGCGCGGTCCGCGCGAAGAGCGACGTCCCGATCGCGCTCATGGGCTACCTGAACCCGGTCCACAGCCGCGGCCTCGGCCGCTTCGTGGACGACTGCGTCCGCGCCGGCGTGGACGCGCTCATCATCCCCGACCTCCTCCCCGAGGAGGCGGGCGAGCTGCTCGCGCTCGCGACGCCGCGCGGCGTGAAGGTGATCTTCCTGGTCGCGCCGACGTCCGGGCCGGACCGGATCGAGGCGGCGGCGAGGGCGGCGACGGGCTTCCTCTACTTCGTCTCCGTGACCGGCGTGACCGGCGCCCGCAAGGCGCTGCCGAAGGAGATCGGCGCCCAGGTGGCCGCGGTGCGCGCCGCCAGCAAGGTCCCGGTGGTGATCGGGTTCGGCGTCTCGACCCCTGAGCAGGCGCGCTCGCTCGGCAGGCTCGCCGATGGCGTGGTGGTCGGGAGCGCCATCGTGAACCGGATCGCCGAGGGCGGATCGCGAAAGGCGCGAGCCGACCGCGTGCGGAAGTTCGTGGGCTCGCTCAAGCGGGCGCTGCGCGGGTAGGCGCTTCCTTGACCGCGCTCATGGTGGTCCTCGACCTCGTCGGAACGTTCGTCTTCGCGCTCAGCGGCGCCACGGCGGGCGTGAAGCACCGGCTCGACCTCTTCGGCGTCCTGGTGCTCTCCTTCGCCGCCGGGAACTCCGGCGGGATCGCGCGGGACGTCCTGATCGGCGCCGTCCCTCCGGCCGGCATCGCCGACTGGCGCTACGTCGGCGTCTGCAGCGCCGCGGGGCTCGTCACCTTCTACTGGCACCCGTTCGTCGACCGGATGCGCAGCCCCGTGCTCGTCTTCGACGCCGCGGGGCTCGCGCTCTTCGCGGTCGCGGGGACGCACAAGGCGCTCACGTACGGGCTCGGCCCGGTCCCGGCGGTCCTGCTCGGCGTCCTCACGGGGACCGGCGGCGGGATGGTGCGGGACGTCCTCGTCTCGGAGGTCCCCGCCGTGCTC
>JBAVTL010000199.1:0-14948 GCA_049696175.1 Anaeromyxobacteraceae bacterium | reverse complement strand
GCGCGGGCTCGGCGCCGTCGTCGAGTCGGTGCTGGACGCGGCCGAGCCCGAGCAGGGACGTTACCGCGCGGCCCTCGAGGCGCTCGAGGCGCCGCTCCTCTCCGCGGCGCTCGCGCGGACCAACGGGAACCAGCTTCGCGCCGCCGAGCTGCTCGGCATGAACCGGAACACGCTCCGCGAGCGGATCCGCGCGCTGGGGCTGACGGTCCGCCGGTAGGCGGACACCCCGTCTCCCGCGCAGCGGGCTGGGGTGCGGGCGAGGGCGGTGGACGGAACCGGGGCCACCGAGCCCGGATCCCGCTCAGGCCAGTGCTCGCTTCGTGGGCAGCAGGTGGGATGCTGGCCACGCACCCCTTCTGACCGGATCCATTCGCCCGCAGCGATTCCGAGCGGCGCCAACGCAGAACTGCCTGAAAGATGGGCAACTTGGCGGTCGATCCCGGTCGATCCACGGGATCGAAGACGCCGTCTTTGCAGCGCTTTTAGACGCATCAGGTCCGTTCCGCAGTGGCACGGCCTGTGCTAATTGAGCCGCCGACCACGCCGCTAAGCGGCCTTGCTCCTCTGGAGAACCGATGGCGAACCTCACCCCGAAGCAAGCACTCGAGCTGGCCAAGGAGAAGAAGGCCACCTACGTCGATCTGAAGTTCATGGACTTCATCGGCACCTGGCAGCACTTCTCAATCCCGCTCTACGAGCTGACCGAGGACGTCTTCGAGGAAGGGCTCGGCTTCGACGGCTCCTCGATCCGCGGCTGGCAGGCGATCCACGCGTCCGACATGCTCGTGATGCCCGACGCCTCCACCGCGGTCATCGACCCGTTCATGGCGGAGCCCACGCTCTCGCTCATCTGCAACGTCGTCGATCCGATCACGAAGGAGCCGTACTCCCGCGACCCGCGCAACATCGCGCAGAAGGCGGAGAAGTACCTGAAGTCCACCGGCCTCGGCGACACCGCCTTCTTCGGGCCGGAGCCGGAGTTCTTCATCTTCGACGAGGTCCGGTACGACTCGGGCGTCAACCACGGCTTCTACAAGGTCGACTCGGTCGAGGGGCAGTGGAACACCGGCCGCGAGGAGGCGGGCGGCAACCTCGGCTACAAGCCCCGCTACAAGGAGGGCTACTTCCCGGTCGCCCCGACCGACAGCCAGCAGGACCTCCGCACCGAGATGTGCCGCGTGATGGAGTCCGTCGGCATCCACGTCGAGCGGCAGCACCACGAGGTCGCCTCCGCCGGCCAGGCCGAGATCGACATCAAGTTCGCGCCGCTGACGACGATGGCGGACAACCTCCAGTGGTTCAAGTACTGCATCAAGAACGTCGCGCGGCGCCACGGCAAGACCGTGACGTTCATGCCGAAGCCGCTCTACGGCGACAACGGCTCCGGCATGCACGTCCACCAGTCGATCTGGAAGAGCGGCAAGCCGCTCTTCGCGGGTGACGGATACGCGGGCATGAGCGAGATGGCGATGCACTACATCGGCGGCATCCTCAAGCACGGCCCGGCGCTCGCCGCGCTCTGCTGCCCGTCGACGAACAGCTACAAGCGGCTCGTGCCCGGGTTCGAGGCGCCGATCAACCTCGCCTACTCCGCCCGCAACCGCTCCGCGTCGATCCGGATCCCGATGTACTCGCCGAGCCCCAAGGCGAAGCGGATCGAGTTCCGCTCGCCGGATCCGTCGGCCAACGGCTACCTCGCCTTCTCGGCGATGCTGATGGCCGGCCTCGACGGCATCGAGAACAAGCTCAACCCCGGTCAGCCCCTCGACAAGGACATCTACGGCATGACGCCGGAGGAGCTGAAGGACATCCCGAAGATGCCGGGCTCGCTCGAGGAGGCGCTCGAGTGCCTCCGCAAGGACCACAAGTTCCTGCTCAAGGGCGACGTCTTCACGGAGGACGTCATCGAGACCTGGATCCAGTACAAGTACGACAAGGAAGTGAACCCGGTCCGGATGCGGCCGTCGCCGCTCGAGTTCGCGCTGTACTTCGATATCTGACCTTCGGTCAGACCAAACCACCCCTCCCACAGATCGGGAAGTGGTCCTGAGACGTGACGACGGCCGCCCGAGAGGGCGGCCGTTTTCATTGGCGCCGTCCCCTCTCCCTCACCGAGGGAGAGGGTCAGGGTGAGGGAGCGCGCGGAGCTCCGAGGCCGTTTTGCTTTGAGTGGATCCGGTGCTAGATCGGGGGCGCGCCATGTTCCGTCGCCGCCTCAACGCAGCCGTCGGCGGCTTCCCGCCGGTCCTCTGGACGATCCTCGCCGGGATGTTCGTCAACCGGCTCGCGAGCTTCGTCGCCACCTTCCTCGCGCTCTACCTCGTGCGCGAGCGCGGCTTCGCCCCCGACGCGGCGGGGCGGGTCGTTGCGCTCTTCGGCGCCGGCGTCCTCGTCGCAGGGCCTCTCGGCGGGACACTCGCCGACGCGATCGGCCGGCGGACGACGATGCTCCTCTCCTTCGGGCTGGGCGCGCTCTCGGTCGGGACGATCGGCTTCCTGCGCGACCCCGCCCTCGCGTCTTCACCGACGGCACCTTCGTCCTCTTCCTGCTGCTCAACGTCGCGTCGCTCGTCGTCTTCGTGCAGTTCCAACTCGCGGCGCCCCTCGACATGAACGCGCACGGCGTCGGCCCCGGCACCTTCGCGGCGCTCCTCAGCCTCGACGGCCTGTGCGTGATCGTCCTGCAGCCGCTCGTTGGCCCCGCCCTCGCCCGGCGCGACGAAGGGAGGCTCCTCGCCGCGTCGTCGCTCCTCGTCGGCGCGGGCTTCGGCGTCAACGCGCTCGCTGGCTGGCTGCCGCCGCTCCCGGTCTACGTCGCGGGCATCGTCCTCTGGTCCGTCGGCGAAGTGGTCGGCTTCCCCGCGGCGGCAGCCGTCGTGGCGAACCTCGCCCCGCCCGAGCTGCGGGGCCGGTACCAGGGGGTCTTCTCGATGTCGTGGGGAGTCGCCTTCACCGTCGCTCCGCTCCTGGGGGGTGAGCTGCTCACACGCTTCGGCGGCCGGACGCTCTGGGGGACCTGCTTCGGGATCGGCGCGGTCGTGGCGGTTGGCCACCTCGCGGCGGCACCCCAGCGGCGGAGGCGACTTGCGGCCGTCCGCACATAGCTCAAGCCCTGCTTTATGTTCTAGCCATTGCGGGCGGCCTATTGCACTAATATTCAGTCCTGCTTAATGTATGTGCGTGGCGGAAGCCCCACCAAGTCGGCCTGACTGGAACCTTCTGTACGCGACGGCCGCGTGTCAGGAGGGTCTGTTCACGACCCAGCAGGCGGCCGAGGCGGGGTGCTCGCCCCAGCTGCTGGTGCACCACCTTCACGGCGGCCGCATCGTTCGCTTCCGCCGCGGGATCTACCGTCTCGTCAACTTCCCCACGGGCGAGCACGAGGAGCTCGTCGCCGCCTGGCTCTGGTCGGGGCGCGTCGCCGTCATCTCGCACCAGACGGCGCTCTCCCTCCACGGGCTGTCCGACGTGCTGCCCGCGAAGGTGCACCTCACGCTTCCGAGCGCCTGGCGCCACCGCCGCTTCAGGGCGCCTCCCGGCGTGGTCCTTCACCACGCGGACGTGCCGCCAGAGGATCGTTCCTGGTCCGGTGCGGTGCCGATGACCAGCGCGCGGCGCACGCTGAACGACTGCGCGCGGGAGGGACTCTCGCCCGACCTGCTGCGCCAGGGCGCGCGCCAAGCGCTGCGTCGTGGCCTGGTCACGAAGGACGAGCTGGCAGAGGTCGATACGGCGCTGGAGCCATACGGAGGAATCGCTGCATGACGGTCCGCACGTATGCGTCGCCCGAAGCGTTCAAGCGCGCCGTGGAGGATCGGCTGCGTGCCGCCGCAAAGGGTGGCGACCAGATCGCGCGCAAGCGGCAGCTCCTCGTCTTCGATCGCTTCCTCGCTCGCGCCGTCGCCGCGCTCGGAAACGCAGCGACGCTCAAGGGAGGCCTCGCGCTCGAGCTTCGCCTCGAGCACGCCCGCTCCACGCAGGACGTCGACCTGCGCATGACGGGCTCGCCGGACGACCTCCTCGCGAAGCTGCAGGGAGCTGGCCGTCTCCCACTCGGCGACTTCATGACCTTCGAGGTCGGCCCTGACGAGGACCGACCTGTCATTCAGAACGAAGGCGTGCAGTACGAGGGGCTCCGCTTCCGCGCGGAGTGCATGCTCGCGGGGAAGCTCTACGGCCAGCGCTTTGGAGTGGACGTCGCGTTCAGCGATCCGATTCTCGGCGAGCCCGAGACCGTCGTCGCCGAGGACCACCTCGCCTTCGCCGGAATCGCACCCCCGAGTCTCCGGCTCTACCCGATCGAAACGCACGTCGCGGAGAAGCTTCACGCGTTCACGATGCCGCGCCTGCGCGTGAACTCCCGCGTGAAGGACCTCCCCGACATCGCGCTGCTTGCCACCACGCGGGCCATCGACGCGAAGCGCCTGCGCACGGCCTTCGAGCTGACCTTCGCCTTCCGGAAGACCCATGAGGTGCCCGCCAGGCTGCCGGACCCCCCGCCCGCCTGGGTCACGCCCTACGCTGCGATGGCCCGGGAAGAGCAGCTCACCTGGCTCACCCTCACCGACGTCACGCGAGCCGCGCGGGAGTTCCTCGATCCCGTTCTCGCCGGCGGCTGGGACGCGACGTGGGATCCCAGGAGCTGGCGCTGGCGACCGTAGCGCTTCGCGTCCAGGCGACGCGCGACGCCGTCACTCCCCCAGGTAGGCCTTCCTGACCTCTGGCGACGCCAGCAGCTCGCGCCCCGTGCCCGTCATCGCGACCTGCCCCGTCTCCAGGACGTACGCGCGGTGGGCGAGCCGCAGCGCCTTGTGGGCGTTCTGCTCGACGAGCAGGAGCGCGACGCCGGCCTGGTTCACCTCGCGCAGCACGCTGAAGATCCGCTCGACGATCTGTGGTGCGAGCCCCAGCGACGGCTCGTCGAGCATCAGCAGCCGCGGGCTGCTCATGAGGGCGCGGGCGACGGCCAGCATCTGCTGCTCGCCGCCGGAGAGCGTCCCAGCCACCTGGCGCCGCCGCTCCGCGAGGACCGGGAAGAGCGCGAAGACGCGGTCGCGGTCGCCGCGCACGCCGTCGGCGTCGCGGCGCAGCCAGGCGCCGAGGTCGAGGTTCTCGCCGACGGTCAGGTTGAGGAAGATGCCGCGCCCCTCGGGGGCGTGCGCCATCCGCCGGGCCACCAGCGCGTGTGACGGGAGGCCGGTCACGTCCTCGCCCCCGAAGCGGACAGCACCCCCGGCCGGGCGGAGCATCCCGGAGATCGCCCGGAGCGTCGTGGTCTTGCCGGCGCCGTTGGCGCCGATGAGCGCCACCACCTCGCCCTCGTTCACCTCCAGTGATACGCCGCGGAGCGCCTCGATGGCGCCGTAGGAGACGCGGAGGTTCTCCACCTGGAGGATGGGCGTGGTCATCTCTTCGCCCCCTCACCCTGACCCTCTCCCCCGGTGGGGGAGAGGGGAACTTTCGAGGCGGGGGTCTCTCCCCCGGTGGGGGAGAGGGGAGAATCCCCTGCGGGTGACGGCACCTCGAGCTGCCGCTCCTCCAGGTACGCGTCGCCCAGGTAGGCCTCGATGACGCGCGGATCGCGCCGGACCTCCTCGGGCGTGCCCTGCGCGATGGTCACGCCGTGGTCCAGGACGACGACCCGCTCCGAGACCCCCATCACGAGCCGCATGTCGTGCTCGATGACGAGGACCGCGATCCCGAACCGGTCACGGATCGACCGGATGAGCGCCATCAGCTCAACCTTCTCCGACGCGTTCATCCCCGCGGCCGGCTCGTCGAGGCAGAGGACGCGCGGCCCCGTGGCGAGCGCGCGGGCGATCTCGAGCCGCCGCTGCTCGCCGTAGGGGAGGCTCTTCGCGAGCTCGTCGCGCCGGTGGGAGAGCCCCATCACCGCGAGGAACTCCTCGGCGCGCGCGAAGATGCGCGCCTCCTCCGCGCGGTGGTGCGGCGTGAGCAGGAGGGCGTCGATGAAGCCGCTCTTCGCCCCCGCGTGGCAGGCGACCCGCACGTTGTCGAGCGCGGTGAGCTCGCGGAAGAGCCGGATGTTCTGGAAGGTGCGCGCGACGCCCCGCGCGCAGATCTGGTGCGGCCGCAGCCCGTTCACCCGCTCGCCGGCGACGAGGACGTCCCCCTCGGTCGGCGCGTAGACGCCCGTGACGGCGTTGAAGGCCGTGGTCTTCCCCGCGCCGTTCGGGCCGATCAGGCCGACGAGCTCCCCCGGCTGGAGCACGAGGTCGAAGGCCGCGAGGGCCTTCAGGCCACCGAAGGTCATCCCGACCGAGCGCAGCTCCAGCGCGGGGGTCAGGCTGCCCCCTCGTCATGGCAGCGCCTCTCGGCGCGACCCCCTCCCCCGGTGGGGGAGAGGGGAGGATTCGTGGGCGGACGGCGCCTCCACAGGTCCCACAGCTCGCGCGAGCCGAGGATCCCCTGCGGCCTCGTCAGCATCATGACGACGAGGAGCAGCGCGTAGCCCACCATCCGGTACTCCTGGAACTCGCGCAGCCCCTCGAGCGACACCGTGAGGACGACGGCGGCGAGGACCGAGCCGGTGATCGACCCGAGCCCGCCCAGCACCACCATCACCACCACCTCCATCGAGCGGATGAAGCCGTAGGAGCCCGGGGTGGCGAGCTGGATGAGGTGGGCCGAGAGCGCGCCCGCGAGCCCCGCGTAGGCGGCGGAGATCGCGAAGGCGCGCACCTTGTAGCCGGTCGTGTCCACCCCCATCGCCTCGGCGGCGATCTCGTCCTCGCGGATCGCGAACAGCGCGCGCCCCTGCGTGGACGCGGCGAGGCGGCGCGCCATGATCACGGTGGCGAAGGCCGCGATGCCCACCCAGACGACGTTGGTCCGGCGCGGCAGCCCGGAGAGGCCGAGCGCGCCCCCGAGCCACGCGACGTTCTCGATGATCGACCGGATGATCTCGCCGAAGCCCAGCGTGACGATGGCGAGGTAGTCGCCGCGCAGCCGCAGGGAGGGCATCCCCACGAGGAGCCCGGCGAGGCCGGTGACCGCCATCGACGCCGCCAGCGCCACGGCGAAGACCAGCTGGTCCGAGAGCGCCTCGGGCAGGAACGCGAGCTGGACGTCGGCGAAGGCGAGCGTGATCTTGGCCGAGGTGTACGCGCCCACCGCCATGAAGCCGGCGTGGCCGAGCGAGAACTGCCCGGTGAAGCCGTTGACCACGTTGAGCGAGACCGCGAGGATCACGTTCACGCCCACGTTGACGAGGACGATCGTCGCGGTCGGCGGCAGGAGCGGCTGCAGCGCCGCGAGCGCGAGGAGCGCGGCCGCGAACGGGAGGAAGCCCCGGGCGATCGCGCGCGCGCCGGAGGTCCCGGACGAGGCGACCATCAGACCTTCTCCACCGTGGTGCGCCCGAAGAGCCCCTGTGGGCGCAGCAGCAGCACGAGGATGAGGACGGTGAAGGCGATGGCGTCGCGGAAGGAGGAGTAGGTGTAGCCCGCGACGTACTCCTCGGTCAGGCCGAGCAGGAGCCCGCCGGCCATCGCGCCGGGGACCGAGCCGATCCCGCCGAGCACCGCCGCGACGAAGGCCTTGAGCCCGGGCATCAGCCCGAAGAGCGGCTCGATCCTCGGCATCCGGCTCGCGCTGATGATCGCCGCCGCGGCCGCCAGCGAGCTCCCGAGGAAGAAGGTCCCGGCGATCACCCTGTCCGCGTGGATCCCCATGAGCCCCGCGACGCGCGGATCGAAGGACACGGCGCGCATCGCGGTGCCGAAGCGGGTCCTGTAGACGACGAGCTGGAGCCCCGCCATCAGCGCGAGGGCGACGGCGAAGCCGACGAGGTCGATCCGCGGGACGATCACGCCGAGGAACTCGACCGGCGGCCCCAGCTCGATGATCGCGGGGAAGAAGCGCGGGCTCGGCCCCGGCGGGAACTGGATGGGGAGGCCGGCGATGGGGTGGAGCTGGAAGCCGTACTCGAGCAGGAAGGAGACGCCGATCGCGGTGATCAGCGCGGTGAGCCGCGGGCGCTCGCGGAGCGGCCGGTAGGCGGCCCGCTCGATGACGAGGCCGAGCAGGCCGCAGAGGACCATCGCGCCGAGCGTGACCGCGACCGCCTTCGCGAGCGACGGCCCCTCCGCCGCGCCGATCGCGCCCGCGACGTAGTAGCCGGCGAACGCGCCGGCCATGTAGACGTCGCCGTGTGCGAAGTTGATGAGCTTGAGGACCCCGTAGACCATCGTGTAGCCCAGCGCGATCAGGGCGTAGATGGTCCCCACCGAGAGGCCGTTGAAGAGGTGCTGGAGGAGCTCCGTCACGCGGCGGGGCCTGCGGTGCGCTAACGGGCGGGCGCAGGCGACGCGGTCGCGTCGGGCTGCACGGTGGCGACCCACTTCGCGGCGCCGCCCTGGATGGCGAGGACCACCGCCGCCTTCGCGGCGTTGTGGTCGGCGTCGATCGTGATGACGCCGGTGACGCCCGGGAAGCCCTTCGTGCCCTCGATCGCGTCGCGGATCGCCGGGCCGCCGAGGTCGGTCGCGCGGGTCATGGCGTCCACCGCGACGAGCCCCGCGTCGAAGGCGAGCGCGGCCATCGTGTCGGGGACGGCGCCGTACTTCGCCTTGAAGCGGCCCACGAACGCCTGGATGCGAGGGCTCGGGTCGTCGGGCGAGTAGTGGTTGGAGTAGTAGCAGCCGTCGAGCGCCCGCCCGCCGATCTCGAAGAGCTTGGCGGAGTCCCACCCGTCGCCGCCCATGAGCGGCTGGCGGAGCCCCAGCTCGCGGGCCTGGCGCGCGATCAGGGCCACGTCGGTGTAGTAGCCCGGGACGTAGATCCCGTCCGGCTTCTTCCCCTTCATCGCGGTGAGCTGCGCCTTGAAGTCCTGATCGCCGGCCTTGTAGCTCTGGTCGTCCACGATCGACCCGCCCAGCTCCTTGAACTTAGTCAGGAAGTAGTCGGCGAGCCCCACCGAGTAGTCGTTGCCGACGTCGCGCAGGACCGCGACGCGGGAGAGCTTGAGGTTCTCGCGGGCGAACTTCGCCATCACCGTCCCCTGGAACGGGTCGATGAAGCAGACGCGGAAGACGTATGGGCGCACCCGCTCCCCGTCCTTCGTCACCTTGGGGTTGGTGGAGGCGTGGGAGATCATCGGGACCTTGTGCTCGTCCGCGATCGGCGCCATCGCGAGCGACCGGCGCGACGCGACCTCGCCGATCAGGATCGAGGCGCGGTCGTTGACGACGAGCCGGGTCGAGGCGACCGCGGCCTCCTCGGGCTTCCCCTGGTCGTCATAGGTCTTCAGCTCGATCCGCTTCCCCTTCACGCCGCCCTTCGCGTTGGCGTCGTCGATGGCCAGCCTCAGCCCCTTCTCGCTCGAGTCGCCGAAGGTGGCCTCGGCGCCGGTGAGGGAGCCGACGTGGCCGAGGACGATCACGTCGCCGACCGCGGCGGCCGGCGCGGCGCCGGCGGCCTGCGGGGCCTGGGGGGGCTGCTTCTTCTCGCAGGCGGTGAGGGCGACGGCCGCGGCGAGGAACACCAGCGCAGGAGTGGAGCGCATCGGGGCCTCCTTCGTGAGTGAAGTCGCCTTCGATTCTTACCACACCGAGCGGTGCCGAACGTTGATCGAGCACCCGGCTGCCGGTATCGTCGGCACGACATGGGCACCAAGATCCTGCTGGTGGACGACAACCAGGAGCTCCTCGTTCTGCTGTCGCGCCTGGTGGAGCAGCAGGGCTGGACCCCCGTGCCCGTCGCGCGCGGGAAGGCCGCGATCGACGCGATCCCCGTCGAGCAGCCCGCGATCGCGGTGGTCGACGTGCTCCTCCCCGACATGATGGGCTACGACGTCGGCGCCGCGCTGCGGAAGGCCAACGTCCCGTTCATCTTCATGACCGGCGTCTTCAAGGGGGGCCGGGCGGCGGCGGACGCCCGCGCCCAGCACGGCGCGTCCGGCTACTTCGAGAAGCCCTTCGACTCGAAGAAGCTGGTGGACACGCTCCGCGCGCTCCTCCCCGCCGGGACCCCAGCCGCCGCGCCGCGCTCCTCCACGCCCCCGCCGCTGCCTCTCCCCGACGACAAGGACGACTTCGACGTCGACCTGACGGTCGAGGCGGACGAGCCCGTGGACGCGATGGAGCTGACCGGCCGCGTGGTCCTGACCGAGGACGGAAAGGTCTCCGCGGTCCTGAAGGGCGAGACCGTCACCGCCGGCGCCATCGGCGCCCCGTCGCGACCGGCGCCCCGTCCCGCCCCCCCGCCGCTGGCGTCCGCTGTCCGTAAGCAGGCGACCGACCTCTCCAGGACCGAGGGGGCGCTCCACGAGAACCTCCCCGAGCTGATCACCGCCTTCTACCTCGCGCAGCAGACGGGCGAGCTGACGGTGCAGCGGGGGAAGGTGAAGAAGTCGATCCTCTTCGAGAAGGGGCGGCCGGTCTTCGCCATCTCCAACCTCGTCACAGACCGCTTCGGGCCGTTCATGGTCCGGGTCGGGAAGCTCACGCAGAGCCAGCTCGAGCTCTGCACGGCCGCCGCCGACAAGACCGGGCGGCGCACCGGCGACGTCCTCGTGGAGATGGGGCTCCTGAAGGACACGGAGAAGCTCTACTACGTCGCCCAGCAGGTGAAGGCGATCATCTACTCGGTCTTCGGCTGGGAGGAGGGGCAGTTCCGGCTCCACTTCACCGACCGCGCGGCGAAGGAGGCGATCAAGATCGACCTCCACCCGGCCCACCTGATCATCCGGGGCATCAAGAAGCTCTACAAGCCCGAGCGGCTCTACCGCCTCCTGGGCCCCGACGACCGGCTCGCGCCGACGCAGCAGCCCGCCTACTCGCTCCACGAGGTCGAGCTGGAGCGCTGGGAGGCGGACCTGCTGCCGAAGATCGACGGCTCGCGCACGACGTCCGAGCTGATCAGCCTCGCCCAGCGCCCGGAGCACGCCGTCTACGGCTTCCTCTACGGGATGGTGGCGCTCAAGATCCTCGAGCGGACGTAGGTGGCGGCGCGGTCCGGGCGGCCAGTCTGCGTCGTCTGTTCGCGAACCACGCACAACAGCGCGCAACATACGGCTTGTACGGCTGTTTGTGCCAACTGGTCCGCTGTTCGCGAACCGCGGCTGGTATTGCGTCAGTTGGCCGATATCATTGACGTTTATGCTGCTGGATCGTAGTCTTCAGCCACGTGGTGCTCAAACCGCAAGATCTGCTCGTGGCCCTCAAGGCTACGCTGCTGCCCGCAGGCGGCCGCTTCAGGTTCGCGGCGGTCGCGGCCGACCTTGGGCTCAGCAGGTCCGAGGTTCATGCGGCCGTTTCGAGGGCCGTCCAGGCGAAGCTCCTGATGCGCGTTCCGCTGGCCAACGTCGATGGAGCCGCACCGATTCGGCGTAACATCCTCGAGTTCGTGCTTCATGGCGCCAGCTACGCGTTCCCTCCCGACCTTGGCGGCGTGACGCGGGGTCTGCCGACGGGATACGCCGCGCCCGTGCTCAGCGCGTTCTTCGCACCCGCTTCGTCGCTGCCGCCGGTCTGGCCCGATCCGAATGGCTCCGTGCGCGGCCGCGCCTTCGAGCCGCTCTACCGCTCTGCCCCCGGCGCTGCGGCGAAGGACGAGCGCCTCTACGCCCTTCTCGCGCTGACGGACGCGATTCGAGGAGGCGGCGCCCGCGAGCGAGAGATCGCCGCGCGACTCCTGACGGCCTCCATCGCGCCCGGGGGGACAGGTGACGAGCCCTAGCATCGACATGCTCTCGCGGGTCGCCACGCATCTGGGCGATCGCCGAGAAGAGGTCGTGTTCGTCGGTGGCGCCGTGGTTGAGCTCCTCATCACCGAGCCGGGGGCGTCCGATCTCCGGGTGACCGCAGACGTCGATGCGGTCGTGGAGGTCGCCTCCATCGGCGCGTACTACTCGTTTTGCGAGGCGCTGCGCGCTGCCGGGTTCCGCGAGGATCGGTCCGAGGACGCTCCGGCGTGTCGCTGGATCGTCGAGGGGATCAGCGTCGACCTGATGCCGCCGGAGGAGACGATCCTCGGCTTCTCGAACCGTTGGTACACCGGCACGATTCGCAACGCCGACAGAAGGGCGCTGCCGGGAGGCCAGGTGATCAGGGTCGCGACCGCGCCGTACTTCCTTGGCACCAAGCTGGAGGCCTTCGCGGGTCGCGGGAAGGGCGACTTCCGAGCCAGCCGCGACATCGAGGACATCGTGGCCGTCATCGACGGCAGGCCCGAGCTGCCAGCCGAAGCACGAGCGGCTGACGCAGGGCTTCGGCGGTATCTCGCTGAAGCCTCTGGGAAGCTCCTACGTACGCCCGACTTCATCGAGGCACTCCCAGGGCACCTCTCCCCCGACGAGGCGAGCCAGCAGCGGCTCCCGCTCGTCATGAAGCGCATGGAGGCGTTGGCGAGCCTCGACCGCCAGCTGGGGCGCTGAGAGCTGGCGCCGGCTCCTGAAGCTCCTCGAGCGGGGCCGCTCTCACCGCGCGAGCGGATTGCGCCAGCGCAGCCCCGGGAAGCGCGCGAAGTCCGCGTCGTTGCTGTGGACCTCCCCCTGGTGCTCGATGGCGAGCGCCGCGATGTGGGCGTCGGTCGTGAGGTTCCCCGCGACGCCCAGCTCACCGAGCAGCTTCCCCAGGATCTCGAGGTGCCGGGGACCGGGATCGAGGGGCTCGACGTTGGAGCGGTCGAGCCACGACCGGACGTGCGCGACAGCGCGCTCCGGCGCGAGCGGCCTCGCGAGCACCGCCGGGTGCGTCATCAGCCGGAGGAAGCCGCAGCCGACAACCCACGGCAACCCCACGGCCTTCGAGGAGCTGAGCAACTCCTCCCACCACACCCTGGCGGCGGCGTGGTCCCGCGAGTCCCGGTTGTACGCGTAGACCAGCAGGTTGACGTCGGGGACGATCATCGCCGGCCGCCGGCCTTGCGCGCGAAGTCCTCGGCTTCGAGCTGGTCGGCGAGCTGGTTCAGCCGCGCCGTGTCCACGCCCGGGTGGAAGCCGCCCTCGTGGGGCTCCACGACGAAGGGGGCCTGGGACGCTGCGCGCTCCTGCGTGGTGAGCCCGCGGCGGAGCACCGCGTCCAGAGTCTCCTTGAAGGAGCGCCTGGTCTGGTGCGCCAGCTTCTTGAGCTTGGCCGCGACGTCTGGCTCCAGCGTGACTGTCGTCCGCATGCGAGCATCATGATGCTTGCCATATATGCAGTCAAGATGCGGCCGGGCTCCCCCTGCGGGGGCCCTCGTTCTACGCCCTCGCGGTCGGATCGGTGCCCGCGTCCAGCCTCGGCAGGCTCTCGGCAAACGCGAGGTGCGCCGGGGTCCGCAGCTTCGCGCTGACGTCCCGCGGATCCGGCGGCGGACCGGCGAAGCGGAGCAGCCGCTCCACCCGGGCGCGAGCCTCCGCGAGCCGCTCGCGCGAGATCGCGCCGACCTCCACCGCCCCGCGCACGAGGTCGATCGCCTTCGCCTGAAGGTCGGCCCGGTGGCAGACGAGGAGCTGGTCCACGCCCGCGGCCACCGCGCCCGGCGCGGCCTCCTCCAGCGGGAAGTGCTCAGCCACCGCCTTCATCTCCAGGTCGTCCGAGACGCAGCAGCCCTGGAACCCCAGCTCCTCGCGGAGCAGCCGCATCACGGGCGGCGACAGCGTCGCGGGGCGGCGCGGGTCGAGCTGCTCGAAGACGACGTGGGCCGTCATCACCGCGGCGACGCCCGCCTGCGCGAGCGCGCGGAACGGGAGCAGCTCCACGCGGCGCAGCCGCTCCAGGGAGTGCGGCAGCCGCGGCAGGTCCACGTGGGAGTCCTGGTTCGTGTCGCCGTGGCCGGGGAAGTGCTTCGCGCAGGCGGCGACGCCCTCCGCCTGCAGCCCCAGGGCCAGCGCGGCGCCGAGCCGCCCGACGGTGGCGGGATCGCGCGAGAAGGAGCGATCGCCGATGACGGGGTTCTCCGCGTTGCTGTCCACGTCCACGACCGGGGCGTAGTCTTGGTCGATCCCGACCGCGCGCAGCTCGCGCCCGAGCAGCGCCCCCACCTCGAAGGCGAGCCTATCGTCGCCCGCGGCGCCGATGGCGCGCATCGGCGGCAGCTCCGTGAAGCCCTGCGGCGCGCGGAGCCGCGCGACGCGCCCCCCCTCCTGGTCGATCGCCACGAGCAGCGGCCGACCGGCCGCCCGCTTGAGCGCGGCGGTCAGCTCCGCGACCTGCTCGGCCGACTCGACGTTGCGCGAGAAGAGGATCACCCCCGACACGCCCCGCTGGATCAGCTCCAACACCTCGGGCGACGGGGTCTTGCCGTGGAAGCCCACGCAGAGGAGCGAGGCGGCGGCGCGGTCGAGGGAGGAGGTCATTGGCAATCCTTTCAAGCCGTGCGTGCGCATTGGCGCGCGCTCACGTCGCGACGAGGAGCCCTTCGGCGACGAAGGCCGCGACCCCGAGCAGCAGCAGGATCGACCAGAGCGGGAAGCCTGGGCCGCTGCCCGTCTTCCCGTTCTCCCCTTCGACGCGCGCCACCTTCGCGCCGCCGAGCCACGCGGTCAGCTCGCCCGCCCCGAGGCGCCGCGTGTCCGACTCGCGCGGGTCTGCCCAGACCGCGAAGGCGAGCTTGGGGTCGAGCCGCTCCCCCGTCCGGTCGGAGATCTTGAGCTGCCAGAGTCCGGGGAGCCTCGGCCGGATCGTCGCCTCCGCCGCTCCCTCCACGAGCCCCTCCGCCTTCAGCAGCGAGCCGCGCCGCTCGCGGCCGTCAGGCCCGACGAGCGCGGCCACCCTCCGCCCATCACCGAGCGGGATCCGCCGCTCCGAGCCCACGACGGTCGGGGGATCGCGCCGCTCGTCGAGCGCGCCGGCGAGCAGCGCCGCGAACCGCTGCATCGACGGGAGGAAGCTCGTCCGGATCGGCCAGTCGTTCCAGTCGCGGTCGGCCGAGGAGGTGAAGAGGAGAATGCGCCCTGCGCCGCGGCGCGCCTCGACCAGCGCCGGCGCCCCGTCGTCGAAGGC